>JAESPT010000033.1 GCA_016765515.1 Sneathiella sp.
AAACACTCGTTTTTGACAATTCGGGGCGGCTATCACGGCGACCCCTTTACCTGCATGTCCGTTGGCGACCCTGAAAATGGTCAACACGGCTTGTTTCCGCGCGCCATTGCCAAACATCATTTTGTCGCGCGCCCAAAAACACGCTACTCCGATGATTGGGACGAGAGCGATATAAACGCATTTAAGCACGCCCTTGAAGCGAAACACAAAAATATTGCCGCTGTCATTGTCGAGCCGATTGTTCAAGGGGCGGGCGGCATGCATTTTTATCATCCAGAATATTTACGGCGCGTACGAGCATTGTGTGATGAACATAATGTATTATTGATATTTGACGAAATCGCCACAGGGTTTGGACGTACAGGCAAGTTATTTGCTATGGAACATGCAAATATTACACCGGACATTCTATGTGTCGGTAAAGCCTTAACTGGCGGTATGATGACTTTGGCGGCGACCATAACAACGCGTAATGTCGCTATGACTATCTCCAGCGGCGAGGTACCTGTACTCATGCACGGTCCGACCTTTATGGGCAACCCACTGGCTTGCGCGGTGGCTTGCGCTAGCATTGATTTATTACTTCAGCGCGGCGAAGGGGCGCTGTATCCACTTGGCTGGGCTCATCAAATAGGCCGCATTGAACAAGGCCTACAAGACTTACGCAACACGGCAAATCATAAAGATGTAAAAGATGTCCGCATCCTGGGCGGTATTGGCGTAGTCGAAATGCGCGCGCCCGTTAATGTAGCACGCATCCAAGCTGCTCTTGTGAACAAAGGCGTCTGGGTGCGCCCATTTGGACACCTTATTTATATAATGCCGCCTTATATCGTTTCAGATGTGCAGCTAAAAAGCCTTTGCCGCGTAATTGTTGAGGTTATTCACAACTTAAGCCACGAATAATTTCGCTGCAATTTTACTACTCTGGAACGATGCCAAGACGGTCAAATAATATATCATCATCAGAGCGCGTAGGGTTATCAGTTGTTAGCAAGGTGTCTCCGATAAAGACCGAGTTTGCACCAGCCATAAAACAAAGAGCTTGTAGTTCGTCGCTCATGGTTTCGCGCCCCGCAGAAAGACGGACATGGGACTTGGGCATAATAATACGCGCAACGGCTATCACTCTGGCAAATTCGATTGGATGGATAGGTTCGCTGCCGCCAAGTGGTGTACCGCTAACGGGAACAAGAGCATTGATAGGCACGGATTCGGGCGGCGGCGTCATTTCTGCTAGCGCACACAACAAACCAATACGGTCTTCCGCCTGTTCGCCCATGCCCACAATACCGCCGCAACATACTTTCATGCCGCTTTTACGTACCTTACTAAGTGTATCCAAACGGTCTTGAAATGTGCGGGTAGAAATAACTCGGCCATAATCTTCGGGCGCCGTGTCAATGTTATGATTGTAATAATCAAGGCCTGCCTCGGACAAGCGGCTTGCCTGATCATCTGACAACATGCCCAAAGTCATGCACGTCTCTAGCCCCATGCCCTTGACCGCGCCGACCATGTCGCACAATGCGTCCACGTCGCGGTCTTTAATCTCGCGCCACGCAGCGCCCATACAATATCGTTGTGCGCCACCGTCCTTTGCCTTTTGTGCGCTGGCAATAACGGTTTGCGTCGCCATTAATTTTGAAGCCTTAAGACCTGTATCAAACCGTGCCGATTGGTTGCAATACCCGCAGTCTTCAGCGCAACCACCCGTTTTAATGGACAATAATTGCGACATTTGAATGGAGTTAGGTGCAAAATTCTCCCGATGAACGGTTTGAGCCTTTAAAAGCAAATCATTAAAGGGCAACGCGAATAATTTTTCTACATCTGCGCGGCTCCATTCATGGGTTGGCTGAAAAGACAGTGTGCTAGTAGCCATTGGTATATCTAGCGGTTCGTTGGAGAGTGTCATATAAATCCTAATGCTCAAAACCATGAATGTTTCATATTTCATAAGCGCTCGTACAAATTTTGACAACAGTGATTACGAGACTTTATTGCCTTTGCCCTAACTCACCATGTTCCAAACTACTCAGGGTACAATCGTTACTCAACACCGCTAATGTATGAGTGTCTTCTAGTGAAAAACAGTCTGTCATAACCAAACAAGTATTCAATAGCGTGCAATGCAGGCCCAACATGGGGCTTGACCGCAACCCTGTCTCTCGGACCCAACACATGAAAACATAGCTTTGGCATTATAGGCGAAATAGAGGCGCAACGTATCTGACGCCCGTCGACTTTCACCCCGTCCGTACTGGGGCTGATATGGTTAGCGTTATGAATTGTCCAAGTCGACAACCATTTAAGTTTCCGTTCTATGGTTTCAAGAGGAGTGCAAACCGCGCTAGAAAACATCATAATTACTTCCTAAACTTCATGGGCACTCTCGTTTCGCACGAGCTTAGCTAACGCCACTAGCCCGATGGCATCAATATCTTTGGTAAGTGCGTAACGCTCATTTCCTCCGTAAATTATAAAACTTTTTGCAGGCTGCAGGTCGGTGATGCTCTGGTGCATACCTTTACTGATCTTTGGGTTAAGTCCCCGCTTGATCTCGATAACCCACTTACCATTAACAGCACCAAAATCCAAAATAAGGTCTACCTCGGCTCCTGCCGCTGTGCGGTAAAAGCTAACTTTCGCCTGACCTGCACTTGCGACCAATGTTTCAATCACAAAGCCTTCCCAACTCCCCCCGACAACCGGGTGCGCGAGTATTTCGTCCAATGTCCTCAAACCCAATAGAGCATGCAAAAGCCCGCTGTCTCGTACATAGAGCTTAGGAGACTTCACAAGCCGTTTTCCTACATTTACATATGCGGGTTCTAAACGTCGCACCAAAAGCAAATCAACCAGCAAGTCGATATAACGGGTAATAGTCGGCGAGCTTACTGAAAGGCTAGACGCCAGTTGAGACGCATTTAATAGCTGCCCTTGATTATGAGCTAACATAGTCCACAAACGCCGTAATGTTTCAGCAGGAATACGCGGACCAAATTGGGGAACATCTCGCTCTAAATAAGTGCGAATAAAATCTTCCCGTATGGCAAAACTATCCTTATCGCTCTTTGCTAGTAAGCTGTCGGGGAAACCACCCCTCACCCACAATCTGTCTTGCTCTTTCTGATCAGGCGAGACCTCCAACGCAGTAATTGGCGTCATATCTACATATGCAATGCGGCCCGCCAGTGTTTCTCCGCTTTGACGTAATAAATCAATAGCAGCAGAACCCAACAGCAAGAACAGCCCTGTCCTACGCCCTTCGCGCCTTGCCCGGTCAATAACGCCTCGTAGTATCTGAAACAATTGCGGTACGCGGTGTATTTCATCAAGAATGATCAATTTGTCTGCATACCGCTCAAAGAACAATTCCGGTGTCTCCAGCTTTGCCAAATCACGAGGTGATTCAAGATCAAGATAGACAGATGGGCGCGACTTGGCGATCTCAAGTGCAAGCGTAGTCTTCCCGACTTGGCGCGGCCCAATCAATGCGGTTGCAGCCTGTC
>JAESPT010000034.1 GCA_016765515.1 Sneathiella sp.
ACACCAAGATCGCCATGGGATCGATTATGGTGGGCGGGACATTGGGTATTCTCATTCCGCAGTCGATCCTGGCGATTATCTATGCGGTGGTTGCCGAACAATCGGTCGGAGAATTGTTTATCGGGGCAGTTATTCCGGGGCTGATGCTCTCCAGCTTTTATATCCTTTATATTACAATTGTGTGTTACATCGATCCGGAAAAAGGTCCGCCCATTCCGGTGGAGGAACGGGTGAGTGCGCTTGGGAAACTCCTGTTGCTGCGACAAATGGCGGCGCCGCTCATCCTGATCCTGGTGGTTTTTTCTGTGTTATTTTCAGGCGCTGCAACACCGGTGGAGGCGGCGGGCATCGGGACGTTCGGGGCGTTTATTGTCGCGGCCCTTCACCGGAAACTCAATTGGAATACGGCGCGGGAAGCGGTGATAACCACGTTAAAAGCTTCCTCCATGGTGATTTGGATCATGTTCGGAGCGACCATATTTGTCGGGCTTTATGTTCTTCAAGGAGGGCAGACATTTGTGACAAATTCAATCGCCGCCACGGGCCTCGGCCCCTGGGGCGTTCTGATATTGATGCAGGTCCTGCTTATCATCCTTGGAATGTTTCTCGATTGGGTGGGTATCTTGCTGCTGTGCGTTCCCATATTTGTCCCCATTATCAAAGGGCTTGGGGCCGCCGCTTTTGGCTTGGCCGATGGGGGTGAGTTGATCTTGTGGTTTGGTGTCTTGTATTTGGTTAATATGCAGATGAGTTTCCTGTCGCCCCCGTTTGGTTATGCGCTGTTTTATTTGCGCGGCGTTGCGCCGGACGACATTCCCATGACTGATATCTTTAAGGCGGCTCTTCCTTTCCTCGCCTTGCAATTTGTCGGGTTGGCTCTGTGCATGTTTTTCCCCAAGATCATCACGTGGCTGCCAAATCTGGTCTATGGCTGATTTCACTCTGTTTCCCGTTTAAAATTCGGGCTGCATCAGCGGGTTTCACGAGGGCCGTTGCCATTTTTGAGGAAGGGGCTGAATAGAGACCTGAATAAATTCAGTTACCTGGTTGTGTCCAAGGTTTTGCGAATGGAAAAGGCAAGTTGACTTTTATTGTAGGGCTTGTTCAACATACTTTCTATTAACGAGGATAAATATTCGTTTTCGCTATAAATCGTCATTTCTTGCACTTTTGTAAATCCGCTGGTCAGGAGAATATCCAGATCAGGATTAACCTTATGGGCGGCGTCTGCCAGTTGGTAGCCGTTTAATTGACCGGGCATGACCACATCACTGAAAAGAAGATCTATTGCGTTCGTATCGTTCAAGAGAGTAAGAGCTTCCTTGCTGTTTGCGGCGACAAGCACGTCATATCCCAAGTTTTTTAAATGTAATGTGGCAATATTCCGCAGAGCCTCCTCATCATCTACGACCAGCACCGTTTCAGTGCCTTTGGGAAGGTCAATATGGTCTGCGCTTTGCGGTTTAAGTCCAAGTGTCAATTCGTGGGAACGGGGCAGGTAGAGACGGAAAATTGTCCCGACGCCAATGTCTGAGTGAACAGAAATATGCCCGCCAGAGCGCTGGATAAATCCGTAGACCATACTGAGTCCAAGTCCAGTTCCTTTTCCCAGTTCCTTTGTTGTGAAAAACGGTTCGAATATTTTGTCCTTTATCTCTTTTGAGAATCCCTCGCCAGTGTCCCTAATCGAGACCATGACATAGTCCCCGAGTTTGACCGTCGGGTTGCGGCGTACATAGTCGGCATCAAGGACTTTGTTTGAGGTCTCAAGAGTTAAAGTACCGCCTTCTGGCATGGCATCTCGCGCGTTGAGGGAAAGATTGAGAACCGCGTCTTCAAAATCACCCGGATCGATGGCTATTTTCCATAAATTGTTGGCAAGAAGGGTCTTAACTTTAACGGAAGCAGTCAAAGATTTTGCGATCAGGGTTTCCAGATTTTCAATATAATCATTCACCGATGTCAACGTTATTTGCTGGGCGTCTTTACTGGAAAAACCAAGGAGCTTTTTCGTGATGTCAACACCGCGTTCGACCCCTTTCAAGGCCATTTCAATCCGTCTCTCGGCCTTTTCGTGATCGACGATAATATCGTCGAGTAGCTCCAGGTTTCCTTGAATTATTCCCAAGATATTATTGAAGTCATGGGCAATGCCCCCTGTTATCTGTCCAACGGCGTCCATCTTCTGTGATCGACGGAGCTGTTCCTCCATTTGCTTTTGATGGGTGATATCCCGGGATATACCTGCGGCTCCGGTAATTTTTCCGGTTTTGTCTTTAATCAGATTTCCTGTGATGTGGATTATTTTTTCCATCCCATCGGGAGGAATTATTCTGAATTCTTCAGAATAGGGACGTTTTTCGTGATAAAAATCTTCTGCGGCGGTGGCAACCCGTTCTTTGTCTTCCGGATGCATGCAGCTAAACCAGACGGATGGATCTTTGTAGAGTTCTTCCCGCTTGCGTTGCCATATTTTTTCGAAGGCGGGATTGACATATTGCATGGAATATTTGGTTTCACTGTCTACTTTTGAAATCCAGAAGACCTCAGGAAGGTTTTCTGCAGTTGCCCTTAAGAGTTCCTCATTTTCGCGGAGTGCTTCTTCGGCTTTTTTACGCTCGGTAATATCCGTGGCGAGCATGATGGTTCCGCCCTGTTCGAGTTTCTGTTCGCTGACAAGGAGCCAAAGACCTGTATGACGGTAGGATTCAAAAGATCCGGAAGGATTGCGGTGTTGATCCATCCGTTTTTCAAGCCAGGCTTTTTCCTGGCCGATGGCTTCGGGAATAAGGCCGGCGTCGACGGTGGCGGTGATATAATCCTCAAACAATGTTCCAGGCACCAACATTTCACTCACATCTTTATTAATTTCCTTATAGCGTCTGTTGATAAAAACAAATCTGTCATTCTCATCGACAAGGGCAACACTTTCCCGCAAGGCATCAAATGCGGTGATGAGTTGAAGGGATCTTTCCTGTTTCTCTCTGATTTCCCGGGTCTGTTCGTCAACTTTTACCTGCAGGTTTTTGGTTGCTTCCTCCAGTTTATATTGGGTTTGGCGCAGTTCGGTAATATCGGTGTAGGTGGTTACGAAACCTTCTGCTATGGGCGTTCCTATGACTTCAATAACAGTGCCATTGGGTCTTACCCTCTCAAATTTATGGGCACGGAAGGTTTTGGCCAAGGCAATGCGCTCTGCGACCTGTTCGTCAATATTGCCATCCCCATATTCACCGCGCCGGGCGTTATAATAGAAAAATTCTTTCAAGTTGATTCCCGGTTTTTTGTAAGTCTCCGGAAATTCCATTAACTCGAAAAAACGGGAATTACTGGCAACAAGGTTCAATTCAATGTCAAACAATGAAATGCCGTGTTTGGTATTTTCGGTAATCGCCTCCAGCGTTCTGTTGCGCTGATTGATCTCCAGCTCGGCCTTTTCGACTTTTTCTATTTCACTTTGTTTTTCCCTGACCAGAATTTGCCGGACCTGTTCAGCCCCGCGAATAGCGGTAACGTCTGTATAGGTGGTGACAAGCCAGCCCTCGTCAGTGAAAGTCCCGTGGACATGAACAATATTTCCGTCTTCGAGTGTGCGATCATAGATATGGGAATTGTTCTTTATAATGTCATCCAGGTAGGTTTGCGCAAGTTCTTCCCAGTCCCCCTCACCATAGAGACCGCGTTTTGCATTAAACCTTAGAAATTCGATGAAAGGGGTTCCTGGTTTGGATAACTTTTCGGGAAAATCCATTATCGTCAGAAATTTATCGTTGCTTTCAACCAGTTCGAGCCGGTCATTGAAAATGGTGACGCCATGCTGAATATTTTTTATCAACTCAAGAGTTGTTAGTTTTTTTTTCATTTTTCAGACGCTGAATAATCCATGTTCTATTATTTTATGGTGAATTATTTAATATTTTATGATGGATGTCTAATGGCTTCCGCTTGACATTGCTCTTCTATGGATCAACTAGGAGGATAGAAATACGGCTGAAATATAGTGTTATTCTCTAATGCAGCTTTCTTTGGGGTGCGTTAGTTGATTGACTCTTCTTTACCAGAAGGATAGGTAACCGGCTCGTATATGACGTCGCCTATTTCTGGAAAGCAGGCACTATGAGCAAATTTGCGGATCTTGGCCTGAATAAATCCATTCTTCGTGCCATCGAAGAAAGCGGCTATGAAGAAATGACGCCCATTCAGGCGCAGGCAATTCCCAGCATCTTAAAC
>JAESPT010000035.1 GCA_016765515.1 Sneathiella sp.
CCACTGGGAATATTTACGCCCCATACAGGAGACTTTAACTATTCCCGTTGTGGCAAATGGAGAAATCTGGACAAAAGAGGATTTCGATATTTGTAAGAAGGTTAGCGGATGTTCGCATTTCATGGTGGGACGGGGCGCCATTGCCCGGCCCAGTCTCGGACTGGAAATACAGGCGTTGCTGACAGAGAAACATCACTGGCATCAAATCCCGTCGCTGCTCGTCGCCTATCACCGGCTCCTTGGCGCAATGAACAATCCGACCCGTCAGGCTGGACGGATCAAGCAATGGATAAAACTTCTTGGCCGCACCTATCCTGAGGCAATTGACTTGTTTGTCTCGATCCGCAGATTGACCGATCTGAAAATTATACTGAAAGAAATTTCCACGACGGCTGAACAGATTTCAATGTCTAAAAAAGTCGCGCTCTGACGATTATTCACATTTTCCGGACGGGGAAATCTCACCGTCAAACATCCCTGTAATACCGGTCTGCAGGCATTTAGATTACCTAATAATTTTATAAAAAATTATTTATTAGGGATCTTTTAACCCTAAGGCTGCTTTATTGAGCGTCGGAAATTTATTTTAGTCGCGTTCATTGCGCAGCGGACAGGAGAATATGGGGCACTTTGACCCTATTTTTTTGCCATTGGTCGTCGACTTCAGGAAATGATTCTGTTTTCTGGCGGAATGGTGGGGTTAAACGGGCTCAGCTATCCCTATAGGAAAAGATGTATCAAGTGATAAGGACAAGCAAATGAACCTGCGGAATCTAAATATATCTACCAAGCTCTTCATCTCTCCAATCATCTTTGTTGTGGCATTGATTGTACTTGGAATTGTGGCGATTACCGGACTGCAAGAAGAACATGATGCTATGGCTGCGCTGGACAAACAGGCCAACCTGAAAACCGGTGCTGCCTTAAAATTCCAGGTTAATTTGCAAGCATACAATGGAAACCTGTTTCGCCTGATTTCTGAATTAGGCGCCGGAATTGACGAAAAAGCACTGGCCGAGCAGCGCACTGGTCTTGTTGCTTATATGGTGGGCGCTCAAAAGAGCCTCGATGACTTTATCGCGGGCGGGCAATACAACGAAAGTGAACTGGAACTCCTGAATAAACTCAAAATCCAATTGCTTGATTATGGTTCGACTTCCGCAGACGTTATTGAAATGACAGAAGTTGATGGATCCACTGCGGTTGTCATGATGGTTGGCGCAAGTGACGAGTTTAACGCGATGTATGCCACCATCGATGAAATCGTCAAATTGTGGCAAGACGACGGAAAAGCAGCCTTTGAAAGTGCTATTGCCGACGGCGAATCTACGATTACCCAGTTTATTGTCATCAGTATTGTATCCTTGTTAATAGCCGGTGCGGTAACCTTGATCATGAGCCGGATGATTAAAGGGCCAATCCAGTCGCTAACTAATGTGATGGGAAAACTGGCAGAAGGCGACCGCTCCGTAGACATTGAAGCGCAGGACCAGAAGGATGAAATCGGCGCAATGGCGCGCGCTGTTCAAGTGTTTAAGGAAAATTCCGTTGAGCAGGATCGTTTGCAAGCAGACGCTGCTCAACATGCTGAAGAGGAAGCACAGCGAGAACAGAAAGCTCGGGAAGCTGAAGAGAGAAGCGCGGAAGAAAAGAGACAACGCGAACAGGCTGAAAATCTCGAAAAACAACAACGCGCAGAGAAAATTTCCAACCTTATTCAGACTTTTGAAACGCAGGTTTCTGAGGTTCTTTCAACCTTTGCTGGTGCGACACGTGAATTGCAATCAACAGCGAATTCTATGACTGTTACTGCTGGAGATTCCAGAGAACTTGCAGAAGGGGTTGCCTCTGCTTCTGGGGATGCCTCCAGAAATGTGCAAACGGTGGCGGCGGCGGCTGAAGAGCTCACGTCTTCAATCAATGAAATCAGTCGTCAAGTACAGCAGGCAAACCAGGTTTCCGAAAAAGCTGTGGAGGAAGCAGCCAACAGTACAAACTCTGTCTCCGCCCTGGCTGAAACCGCCAAGAAAATCAGTGACGTTGTCAACATGATCAGTGATATTGCCGGTCAGACAAATCTCCTTGCGCTGAATGCAACCATCGAGGCCGCGCGCGCTGGTGATGCTGGTAAAGGATTTGCTGTTGTAGCGTCGGAGGTGAAAAGCCTTGCCAACCAGACAGCGAAAGCAACCGAAGAAATTGCCGCGCAAATTAATGATATGCAGGAAGCAACGGAAAGCGCTGTTTCTGCTATCTCCAACATTGATAGTGTTATCTCCAAAATACGCGAGTCCACGGTGGGAATTTCTTCTGCAATTGAAGAGCAGAGTGCTGCCACCAATGAAATTTCGCGGAATGTTCAGGAAGCGTCCAAGGGCACAAATGAAGTGTCGGAGAAAATTGGAAGTGTTTCTGACAAGGCCAGTGAAACAGGGAGTGCTGCACAAGAAGTGCAAACAGCATCGACCCATCTTGATGAACTGTCAAAAAGCCTACAACAGGATATCGAAAGTTTCCTCAAAGACGTTCGCGCAGCCTAAAAATCAATTTATCCAGGAGGCCGGTTGTAGCGATGCTGCAGTCGGCCTTTTGCTTTTCCGCCAGCCCTTTTCTTGCCCGTCCACCCTTCCCTTTTTCCTGAACTTTAGTAAAACAGCAAAAAACTGAAAACCGTCATAAAATTGACTGATTTTTACATGAAAACAGGCTTGAGAGGGATTCTGGTTTTTAGTTTCCTGTTGTTGAAGTCGCAAAATCCGGGGAAGATTCATTCAGTATTTAGTTGGTTATGTTGAGCCGTGCTCCTTGCAAAAGCGGTTCTTCAATGGGGGGCTGGCGATCGCGTGCGTGGCTGTAATCGCTGCTTGTGCACCCGCAATTCAGATCGACGAGGCCCGACCCGCTCTTGTCCAAGCAAAACAGGTTGTCCATACTGTTCCGTTGAAATTTGCCTTGCAGGAACAAACAGGTTTTATATTGGGTTCAGCGTTAAAGAAGCCCAAAAGTGCCGGGCTTCGTATTTGCGCGGCGAAAATGCGCTATGGGACGCAATTCGATAGCAAAATTGCCCAGCTTTTTTGTACAAATCAAAAGCAGGATAAGCCGCGGAAGACAAAGTTCTGGGTGAATTTCACCTCACCGGCCTATGGGCACAAGGCCTGGAAAATCAATTTGTCCCTGTCGGGGGATCGCTATAGCAATGCAGACTTTATTGCCGCCTTGAAAACGCAATTTGGGCCGCCTCATATTGTCCGTGAACCTCTCGCTTATAAGTGGCAGGTTGGCACGGCCCATTTAACGCTGAGAGAGGATCAATTTGGTCTTCAGCTTGAATTGTGGGATCGCAGTTTTCACTATAATATTTGACAATCAGAATTTGTTACGAAGCTTCCTGTTTCAACAAAATTATTTATTACTTTACAAGCGCTTGCAAGTTTTATCATAGTGTCTGCAATTCTCGTATTTATTGAATAACAGTATTTTATTATCTCCGGTTTAGTATGACTAATATGTTTCATGGAAGTTACAAAGAGGCTTTGCGCATTCGCGAGAGAGCAAAGGATCATAGAATGGTTACTTTCCTTGACTATTATCTAAAAATTCATCCCGAGATAAGCCTGCCTTCCCGGGACGATTTCGATCCGTTTGAGATCCCTGCGCTTTTGCAAAGTGTGACTTTGGTGGATGTGGAGCGGAATCCCTACCGTTTCAAATATCGGGTTATGGGATCAAATGTGACGTACAATATGGAATTTGAAGGAACGGGTAAGTATCTGGATGAGCTGGTTCCAGGTGTCGAAACGCAGTTTCCCCATTTGGACAGGGTGACCGTGGTTGAAAGCGGCTTACCCGTTTACCGCCTGGGGGAAGCCAGTGTCTCCTTTCGAGCGGACTTTGCTGATTTGGAACGGGTTCATCTTCCTCTGGCCTCTGACGGCAAAACCGTCGATATGGTTCTCAGCGCCTTTATTTATTTCTCTGATCAGATTGATTGATATTTAACAGAATTTTGAAACTGCGCGGCCTCAATCCCCTTTGATATCTGGGAGCCAGCCTGATGGAAGATCGGAAAGAGGATCGCCCATATGTTCGGTTTCCATTCGAAAAAGATCGCCGCGATACAGATAATGACCGCGCGAGAGAAGCTGACCGTCTGCATTCATGAAAAAGCGATCAACTTCAGCGACCGGAGCGGCCATACTGCATTGCAGAATTTGCGAGGTTTCGTAATCGGCAAACCCAATTGTCAGAGACTGTTTTGCATGGGCAACCGTGTCTGTCGCATAACGAGAAACCAGAGACGCAGTGGATATTTCCGATAATTCTTCCTTGGGGAACAGGTCAAAAAGTTCCTTGGTCACATATATATCCATCAAACAATAGGGGGTGTCATTGTGGGAATGC
>JAESPT010000036.1 GCA_016765515.1 Sneathiella sp.
AAAAGGGATCGATGGTCGTAAACTTTATGACACAGCTGTTGCAACTGTGTCTAAGTATATGAAGTGATATCAATGCCTGGAAATAGGAGCGGGTGGACGAGATTTCATGATTTTGTCCATCGTACTTGTGAGATATGGGCATTGGTTGGAGGTGCTCTTCTTTTAGCGGTTGTCGCAGTCAATGCTTTCTCCATAACCTCGGACATATTCGTGGGAATACCTTTTCCAGGTGACTTCGAAATTACTGAGGTTGGGGTTGGTATCGCAGCCTTTTGCTTCCTGCCATATTGTCAGATAACCGGATCAAATGTGTCTGCGGACATTTTTACGGCAAATGCTGGGAAGGTCCAGATCATGCTGATGGGTTTACTGGCTGGGTTGGTTGCCCTGGCTTTCAGCATGTTATTGCTGTGGCGTATGTGGGATGGATTGTTCGATTATATCGAATATGAAGAAGTAACGGGAATCCTTAGTTTTCCCCTTTGGGCTGCCTTTCTTCCCTGTCTTTTTTCATTGGCTCTTTTGGTTGTCGCCTCCATCGTAACTGTATTTGATTTGTTTGGGACCCGTCAGCGGGCCTGACAGGAGCATTCTCTTGGAAGAAAATCTTATCATAGGCCTTGTTGGGCTTGTGGCGCTGATTGGTCTGATAGTTATTCGTCTACCAATTGCCTATTCCATGATAGTTGTCGGGGGCATTGGTGTCGCCGTATTGAATGGTCCGGGTATTTTAATGAGCCAGCTTAAGGATCTCGCATGGGCTCAGTTTTCTGTATACGATCTTTCTGTTGTCCCCATGTTTATCCTGATGGGAAATATTGCCACTCGTGTTGGCCTTTCTGCTGATTTGTTCCGGGCGGCAAATGCCTGGTTTGGACATATGCGCGGCGGTGTGGCTATGGCGGCCATTGCGGCCTGTGCCGGTTTTGGATCTGTTTGTGGTTCTTCCCTCGCAACAGCCTCGACTATGGGACAAGTGGCTCTCCCAGAGCTGAAGAAATATCAATATTCAGGAGCGTTGGCGACGGGCACTCTGGCCGCAGGCGGGGTGCTTGGTATTCTGATCCCGCCCTCAATCGTATTGGTGATTTATGCCATTATTGTTGAAGCAAATATTGTCACCATGTTTATGGCAGCCTTTTTACCGGGGATGCTGGCCGTCCTTTTCTTTTTGCTGACCATTGCCATTTACGTCCGTATTTTCCCAAATTCCGGACCGCGCGGGAGTAGTGTTTCGCGCGAAGAACGGGTTTCTGCGACACTGGCCATGATTCCTGTCATTATCATTTTTGGACTGGTTATCGGCGGGATTTATTTGGGATTTTTTAATCCCACTCCTGCGGCAGCCATTGGCGTTTTTCTCGTTATTGTCTATGGCATTATTCGTAAAACCCTTCCTTTCTCGGGCTTGCGGATCGCCTTGATGGATACGGCTAAAACCACCGGTATGATCTATTTGATTTTGCTGGGTGCGGAATTATTGAAGATTTTTATGTCGCGGGGCGGCGTGCCGCAAGCCGCAGCTCAGATGATGCTCGACTCTGGTCTTCCGCCCTTTACTATTCTCGCGCTGCTTCTCGTTGCTTTGATCCTACTCGGTTGCCTGATGGATAGTCTCAGTATGATCTTGCTGGCCATACCCTTTTTCTGGCCTGTCATTTCAGAGATGGATTTTGGATTGGGGCCGGAAGAGCTGAAAATCTGGTTTGGTATCCTGGCACTAATTGTGGTCGAACTTGGGCTCATCACACCACCGGTTGGGATGAATGTTTTTATTATCTCTGCGATGGATAAGGAAACACCCATGAGTGAGACATTTAAAGGTGTCATGCCGTTTTTCATGGCGGAAGTCGTCCGCGTTGTTCTTCTAATTTCTTTTCCGGTTATTACACTGTGGCTACCAAGGTTTTTTGGAAATTTGTAACAAGCGCAGGGTCATTGAAACCTGAATGATAACCGAAGTGGATTTTCCATGGTTTGTCGGCATGTTCGCCTGACGTGACACGGCGATAAATATCGAAATTTGAATGTGCGAATAGTGCAAGGAATATAAAGATGCGTACTCAAGTCGCGATTATTGGTGGCGGTCCTTCGGGCCTTCTTTTATCTCAAATTCTGCATTTGAAAGGTATTTCTTCTGTCGTGTTGGAGCGTAAAAGTCGTGCCTATGTGCTTGGGCGAATACGCGCCGGAGTCCTTGAACAAGGCTTGGTTGATATGCTGCATGCGGCCGATGTTGGAACGCGCATGGAGGCGGAGGGGCATCGGCACGATGGGTTTGATATTGCCTTTCAAGGTCAACGGCACCGGATTGATCTGAAAGGTTTAACCGGTGGGAAATCGGTGATGGTTTACGGACAGACAGAAGTGACGCGAGACCTCTATGATGCTCGGGACGCAATGGACGGGATTGTTATTGATGAAGCCGAAAATGTCAGCCTTCATGAACTGAAATCTGATCAACCATATGTCACCTACGAAAAAGGCGGAGAAAAGTTCAGACTTGATTGTGAATTTGTTGCGGGATGTGATGGATTTCATGGAGTGAGCAGATCTTCAATCCCGGCCGACATATTGAAAGAGTATGAGCGGGTCTATCCATTTGGATGGTTAGGCGTGCTCTCTGAAACGCCGCCTGTTTCCGACGAATTGATCTATAATCATAGTGACAAGGGGTTTGCTCTATGTTCTATGCGGAGTGATCATTTAAGCCGGTATTATGTTCAATGTGCGCTTGATGAAGATCTGAAAGATTGGTCCGATGATCGATTTTGGGAGGAATTAAGGTCTCGATTACCAACTGATGCCGCTCAAAGTCTGATTACGGGTCCGTCCATTGAAAAAAGTATTGCCCCGCTTCGATCGTTCGTTTCTGAACCACTGAGTTATGGGCGTCTGTTTTTGGCGGGTGATGCCGCGCATATTGTCCCTCCAACCGGCGCAAAAGGATTGAACCTGGCCGCCTCAGATGTCCACTATTTATCCGAAGCATTGATTGAATATTATGGTGTGGGTCGGGATACAAAGTTGAAGGGGTATTCGGATTTAGCGTTGAAACGTATCTGGAAAGCCATGCGGTTTTCCTGGTGGATGACGTCATTGCTTCACAAGTTTCCCGAAAATGAAGGATTTGGTGATCGCATTCAGCAAACCGAAATCGACTACTTGTTTTCATCAAAAGCAGCACAGACGGCTCTTGCCGAAAATTATGTTGGACTGCCGTATTAAGTACGTTCTGGTATAATATAAACGGTTCGCGGTGAACGCTAAAGGTAAGGAGCAAGGTTTAATTTTCTCGATTGACGTAGGGTAAAGATAGTTGTGGCTTGGGTACTTTTTGGTGGCTTAATCGGGCTGCTTTCGTTAAACCCTTAATTATCACCTGAGTTGTCGAGGAAAGAGTGAAATGACGTCTGATCTATCCCGAAAAGCGCTTGATTATCATCGGTTTCCAAAAGCCGGTAAGCTAACCATTTCACCAACTAAACCAATGGAGACGCAATCTGATCTCGCGCTCGCCTATTCACCAGGTGTTGCTCATCCATGCCTTGCGATCAGGGATGATCCTAATGAAGCGGCGTCTTTGACAGCCCGCGGTAACCTTGTCGGAGTTGTGACAAACGGGACCGCGGTCCTGGGGCTAGGGCCTATTGGTCCTCTTGCGTCCAAGCCGGTGATGGAAGGGAAGGCGGTTCTTTTCAAGAAATTTGCCGGGATTGATGTTTTTGATATCGAATTGGATCAATTGGATCCGCACAAATTGGTCGATATCATCACGGCAATGGAGCCGACTTTTGGCGGTATCAATTTAGAAGATATCAAAGCGCCGGAATGTTTCATTGTTGAAAAACTCTGCCGGGAGAAAATGAACATCCCGGTCTTTCATGATGACCAGCACGGCACGGCTATTTGTGTGACTGCGGCGGTTTATAACGCCTTGCGCGTGGTCGGAAAAGATATCAAGACTGTAAAGCTGGCCGCTTGCGGCGCTGGTGCTGCAGCACTTGCCTGCTTGAAACTTCTCGTCAGTATAGGCCTGCCAAAAGAAAACATCATTGTCAGCGATATTCACGGGGTTGTTTATGAAGGCCGTGAAATCGAGATGGATCCCTACAAGTCTGTTTTCGCTGTTAAAACGAATAAACGGGTGTTGGCTGAGGCGGTCGACGGCGCTGACATTTTCCTTGGATGCTCTGGTCCTGGAGCGCTGACCAAAGAGATGGTTGCGACAATGGCTGATCGCCCGATCATTATGGCGCTTGCCAATCCAACGCCTGAAATCCTGCCTGAAGAAGTTCGGGAAGTCAGGCCTGACGCGATTATTGCAACGGGCCGATCAGATTATCCAAATCAAGTGAATAATGTTCTTTGTTTCCCCTATTTATTCCGCGGTGCGCTGGATGTTGGCGCCACTGAAATAAATGAAGAAATGAAGATTGCTGCGGTGAAGGCAATCGCCGATCTTGCCATGGCTGAACAATCTGACATTGTTGCGAAGGCTTATGGTGCTACGCAGCCCAGTTTTGGCCCGGAATATTTGATACCAACGCCCTTTGACCCCCGTCTTTATGTGGAAGTGTCTTATGCCGTGGCAAAAGCGGCTATTGAAAGCGGTGTCGCTAGTCGTCCCGTTGAAGACTTGCAGCAATATCACGAGCAGCTTTCCAATTTTATTTATCGCACGCGATTTGTCATGAAACCGCTTTTCGACAAAGCGCAAAAAGAGCTGATGCGTGTTGCTTATGCGGAAGGAGAAGACGAGCGGGTTCTCTCTGCGGTGCAAACTGTTGTGGACGAACGCTTGGCTCAGCCAATACTGATTGGTCGACGTAAAGTCATCGAATATCGCATTGAGAAAATGGGTCTTCGTTTGAAAATAGATGAGGATTTTCAGCTTGTAGATCCGGAAGATGATCCAAGGTACCGGGAATATTGGGAAGCCTATCATGGGTTGCGTGAACGAAATGGTGTTGATCCAGATACAGCACGGTCACGCATTCGCACCAATACAACGATTATTGGAACCATGGCCGTTCATTTGGGACATGCAGACGCCCTAGTTTGCGGCACTTATGGCAAATATACCAAACACTTCCAACGTATTTCAGGAATAATACCGTTGCGAGAAGGGGTGCGTCACGCCTCTGCGCTACATCTGCTTATCACTGAAGGTCGGCCTCTGTTTTTCTCAGATACACAAGTTCGTCAGGATCATACACCTGAAGAATTGGCTGAGTTAGCGATTTTGGCAGCGGATGAAGTGCGCCGTTTTGGTATAGAGCCAAAGGTGGCGCTTGTTTCTTATTCAAATTTCGGTTCTGCGGATATTCCATCGGCAACGCGGGCGAAAGAAGCGTTAAAGCTGGTCAAAGAGATTGCGCCGGAACTTGAAATTGAGGGGGAAATGAAAGCAGATTCAGCTTTGGTTCCCGAGATTCGAAAATCCATTTTTCCGAATTCCAAAATGGAAGGGGCCGCCGACCTTTTGATTATGCCGGATCTTGATTCTGCCAATATAAGTTATAATATTGCTAAAAGTCTAGGGAATGGGATCGCCGTGGGTCCCATCTTAATCGGGATGTCAAAATCTGTGCATATTACGGTCCCGTCGGTAACCGTCCGCGGGCTAGTGAATATTACGGCCATTGCTGCCGTCGACGCTCAAGATCATAAGGCTGGCAATATGATGTGCGGCCCCGTTGCCCGTAAAAGAACATTCGAAGGTGATGTTAGATGAAAGATGCGCCACTTTTCGATGATGAGAAGGACGCTCCTGCTATTGCCAGGGATGAAGAAGAGATCACCTATGGATTGAGCGATGAGACCGTACAGGAAATCAAGCAGTCGCTGGAACTTGGTCTGGTCGAACATATTCGTCAAATTGTAGCAGAGTTACATTCTGCTGATATCGCGGATCTGATCGAGCAGCTCAAGTCCAAGCATCGCTCTATGCTTTTGGACATTGCGGATGATCTCGTCGACGCTGAAGTTTATTCAGACCTGGATGAGACAGTGCGGGATGAGCTTGTCGATGACATGGAGCCGGCTGAGATAGCCGAGCTTGTTACAGAATTGGAGCTCGATGATGCGGTTCACGTTCTGGAAGATCTTGAGGAAGAAGAGCAACAGGATGTTCTAAAAGAGCTGCCGGCCGAAAATCGGATTGTCATTGCTGAAGGTTTATCCTATCCGGAGGATACGGCTGGGCGTTTGATGCAGCGGGATTTGATTGCTGTGCCCGAATATTGGAATTTGGGCCAAACCATTGAGTATCTTCGTGATACAGCGGATTTACCGACCGAGTTTTATGAAATTTTTGTTGTTGATCCGCGCCATCGTCCCATAGGAACAATTCCGCTTGACCGTGCGATGCGCAGTGCACTGAATATTCCTGTGCGGGATATTATGCACCGGGAGCAGAAACTCATTCCTGTTGATATGGATCAGGAGGAGGTTGCCTATCTTTTCCAACAATATCATTTGGCCTCTACCGCTGTCATAAATGAAAATGGCGCCCTTATTGGAATGATTACCATTGATGACATTGTTGATGTTATCAGTGAAGAAGCTGAAGAAGACATTTTGCGTCTGGGTGGTGTTGGTGAAGACAATCTCTTCGGGTCGATTTTAAAACAACACGAACTCGTTTCACTTGGTTGCTTGTCAATTTATTGACGGCCATTTTGGCATCTGTCGCTATCGGGCTTTTTTCAGCCACATTGGAGAAAGTGATCGCGCTCGCAATATTAATGCCGATCGTCGCGAGCATGGGCGGAAATGCAGGAACCCAAACGCTGACTGTTGCAGTGCGCGCCCTAGCAACGAAAGAACTTACGGCTAGCAATATGTACCGAATAATGTGGAAGGAGACAATTGTCGCTTTCCTAAACGGTTGCGCCTTTGCCGTTCTCATTGGTATTGTGACCTGGATTTGGTTCAGTGACTCAACAATCGGCTGGGTGATTGGTGTGGCCATGATCGTAAATATGCTCATTGCAGGCATAGCCGGAATGGCGGTACCGATTACGTTAGAGCATTATAAAATTGACCCCGCCGTCGCCTCCAGCGTCTTTGTGACGACAATTACCGACATTATTGGTTTTGTGGCCTTTCTCGGAATTGCCTCCCTAGTCCTTCTTTAAGGGGGCCTAGCGCGCCCATTCCAGGTTTGCGGTTGCAGATCGCGGGGGTTTCCATTTGTGACTGGTCGCAAAAAGACGGAATGCATCAACAAGCTTGTTTTCTTGATCCTGGTGCCACAATAATCCAAATGTTCGGTGTATCGATACGCCATCTACAGGGATATGAGTAATCCCGGGCGCCGATAAAATATCAGGTAACATGCAAAACCCAATTCCAGCGGATACCAAATCTAGTGCTTTTGCGTCTTCGTCGGTTCTAAAAACGATGTGGGGGTTTACGCTTTCCTTGGCGAATGTTCGTGTTGTCTCTGTCTCTGTGATGCAATGACTGCGATGAATAAAGTCGAGCCTGTCCAGTTGCTTTAACGGGATCGACGAGCGACCAGCAAAAGAGTGAGATTTGGAAACCGCCAGAACCCATTTGGTTTTTAACAGACGCTCAAACTGAATTTTTTCTGACTCTATCGGCGGAACACTGATTGCCAGATCTATACGCCCGTCAGCCAACCAGGATTGAAGTTGTTCAACGGATCCTTCTTTTAGGGCAATTTGGACATCAGGATGCGCGGTTTTGAAGTCGGCCAGTAAAGCTGCTAAATGTGGGATAGGAATGATCCGGTGGATACCTATCTTCAGGCGATGTGAGGAGGTCTTTACACTAGCTTCCTGTTTTGCCGCATTACATTCATAAATGACTGTTCGGGCGCGCGGTAAAAAGCGAAGGCCTGCATCTGTCAAGGTTATATTGCGGGTGCCGCGGTTAATGAGAACAACACCTAAGTCAGTCTCCAGTTTTTTTATGCCCGCGGATAAAGTTGGCTGACTGACGAAAACACGCTCTGCTGCTCTCGAAAAATTACGGGTTTCTACAACAGCCAAAAAATATCGTAGTTGATAAATATCCATAATATAGATGATATCAATAGTACCGATCAAAACAAATGATCTTATCTATATAATCAGAAAGCATAAAGTTTAAAAAATTAAGTAGGAGGAAA
>JAESPT010000037.1 GCA_016765515.1 Sneathiella sp.
TCCTCAAAAAATAAAAATACACCTTCAATAAATTATATAAAATTAACTCACCTTAAAGAGCTCTAAAACAAACAATAATGGCTAATTTTAATTCAAATACGAGTTTGTGCGCAAACTCCCGTTGGCAATAATATCAACGGAACGCATAAAATGAACAATTTGATTAATGAAATATAGCATTCCAGATAAAAGAGAATTAACAAAATCTGAAATTGAATTTCTGACTTATCTGTTTGAAAAATAAAAATCGGAATGGACTAATTTAATCGGGAATCTGAAAATTATTGCGAGATGTGGTTGCGGAAAATGTCCGACTATAATATTTGGAAAAACATTTGACTCGGAAATTCAAAAAGGGAATTTAATAATTGATTTTGCTGGAAAAGGCGAAAACGGGGAATTAATTGGAATATCTGTATTCGGAACTGACCAAATGCCGACTGAATTGGAATTTTACTCAATAGACGGAGTATCTGAAATTAGAGAATTACCGAAAATTGAAATATTAACAAACTAAAATAATGGAAGACTTATTAATAATACTAATCATTTTGATTCCAATTATTCTTTGGATTTCAAGTGCTTATATGCTTTCTAAATGGATTAAGTTTAAACTCTTTTTTATAGCAAATACACTTTTAGTAATTACATATGTCGGAATTATAATTTATGGAAAAACTGCTATTTGGGAACACGATGAATATGGATTAGGAATGCTATTTAGATTAGCATTTTGTTTAATATCCCACGTTTTAATTGTTTTTATATTTGCATTATTTAAAAGACGAAAATTAAAAAATACTATTGCCAATCGAGTAGACGGCTCCGACTAAAGTAGCCGGAGTGCGCCTCTCACACCACCGTACGTACGGGTCTCGTATACGGCGGTTCGTAAATCATCAGACCAAAGCTCTTTTCTCCTTTGATACTATCTTCTAGTTTAAGCATAGGCTATACAGCGTATTCCTATGCGAATTTTGAAGAGAAATACGTTCAGTCCTTCCTTATTTGTGAGTCCTCTAGGGTTCTACCCTAGCTCGTTTCCTATAAGTACTATGACCTCTGCTGACTTCTCCAATATGCCAACTCGTGACTTTGGAGACCTCCCCAGGTAAGAACATCTTCTTTCACTCAATCCCTGCCGTATCTACACACTTACTCTTTTGTTATTCTTTTGGGCGTTACAAAGATGTGCTTGCTTACCCAAGTAAATGTGCCTCGTATACGGTTTCTGTTCGTCAGTACCGAGTTTTGTAGTCTCGCTTCCTTCACTGCATATCTCACGATAAACCAGCTTGCGACTTACTAATGGTTCAAAGCGTTACCTCTGCCCATAAGGGACTTGCACCCTCTAAATGAATAAACTACTTTTAAGTAATTTAAAGATGCCCATGCTGGGCACACACACCGTATAAAATTAATTGCTAGTGCAAGCCTACTTACGAAAATCCTCGCGGATTTTCTATTCGGTTTGTATTTACTAAATTAGTCGCTTAAACACGCAACTAATCTTATACAAACACGTTACCAATAATTATGACCCGTCCTGAAATATGTATACAAAAAACAACTGTATATGTATAAAAATGATGGATATGTGAGACGTTATAGCGAAAGCTTTAAACTCAAGATTCTAGCAGAACTTACCAAAGGAAACCATTCCAAAAGACAAATTGCATTAACTTACGGGATACAATCCAGTACAATCAACGTATGGATTAAAAAGTATGACCGTAAAGATTTAATGAACACCCGTGTAACCGTGCAAACAGACGATGAATTAACCCGTATCAAGGCCCTTCAGAAGGAGCTTAAACAACTTAAAGACCTCCTTATCAAAAAGGATATCGAAAAACTTGTCAACGATAGTTATCTTGAAGTAGCTGCTGAAAACTTAGGATATAAAGATGTGCAGGAATTAAAAAAAAACTTAAACATCGAGCCCTAATGAAAATAGCACCAATCAATCGAAAAGACAGACTGTTCAATATCGAAACTATCTGTGATGCTTTCTCTTTAAAAAGAGATGCCTATTACAAATTCCACAAACGTTATCTAGTCAAAAAAGAGGTAGAACAAAGCGTTGTTGAACTTGTTCGAAAAAGCAGAAGGACCCTACCCAGAGAAGGTACTAGAAAACTGATGAGGTCGCTACATATCGACTTTCAAAAACAACACCTGAAAATAGGTAGAGACCAGCTGTTTAATATCTTGAGAGAAAATGAATTGCTCGTTAAAAGAAAAAAATATTCTTCTAGAACTACCAATTCGTATCACAGGTTCTATAAGTATAACAATAGCATAAAAGACTTGAACATCAATAGACCCAATCAAGTTTGGGCTTCGGATATTACATACATCAGAACCATTAACGGATTTTGTTACCTAGGGCTCATTACCGATATGTATTCAAGGAAAATCGTGGGGTACGACCTAAGTGATAGTCTAGAACTAAACGGATGTGTCAGAGCTCTCAATAAAGCCATTTACCAAGCAAAGGCAACCAAGGGAATAATTCATCATTCTGACAGGGGAATACAATATTGTAGCAATGTGTACACGCAGATACTCAAAAGAAAGAAAATAGAAATCAGTATGACCCAAGAAAACCATTGCTATGAAAACGCAATGGCAGAAAGAGTGAATGGCATACTCAAAGACGAATTTTATCTCGACCAGACCTTTACCAGCGTACAACATGCCAAAAGAGCTGCCAAAAATGCAATCAAATTGTACAACAACAAAAGATTACATTTATCTTTAGACTATAAAACACCTAATTACGTGCACCAATATGCCGCTTAAATTTAAGTATTAATCTGTAGCCGTATTTTAGGACGTGACATTAGGTACGATAAAGGGACATCCTTTACAAAGTTAAAGGGACATAGTTTACACTTTTGAGATGTATAAATTGTTAATTAAAACAGTTTATTATGCCTAGGAAAGTAACAACAACTATGGAACAAAAAGTAGAATTTATCTGTGAATGGTTATCACAAAAGTATACCATCACCGAACTTTGCCGAGTCTTTAATATTTCAAGGCCTACGGCTTACAAAATGATTAATCGATACGAGAATTTAGGTATTGAAGGTCTTCGACAGAGGAATAAATCGCCAAATAACCATCCTAACAGAACTCCCGAAATTGTAGTGAAAAACATCCTTAAATTAAAGGAGAAGCATTCACTATGGGGAGCTAAAAAAATAAGAAAATTATTGTTTAACGTTTGTCATGAAAAAGATATCCCAAGCGTGGTTACTGTTCACAATATTCTTTCTAGAAATGGCCTAGTTAAACCTCAAAAAAGATGTAAGAGAGTAAAGCCTGTTTTCCCTGTGTTTGACCCTAAGGAGTGTAATGAGGTTTGGAGTGCAGATTATAAAGGAAAGTTTTTAATGGGCAATAAAATCTATTGTCACCCTCTTACTATTGCGGACTCACGAAGTCGCTTTCTCTTTACCGCCAAGGGACATTATCATGAAAACTTAAAGTCTGCAAAGACAGAGTTTGCAAAGGTTTTTAGAAAATACGGCATCCCTAAACAATTGCACACAGACAATGGTAGTCCCTTTGGATCTGTTCGTGCCATTCAACGTTTTACTCAACTCTCTTACTGGTTCATTGAGCTAGGAATTATGCCTGTGTTCTCAGATCCAGCACACCCAGAACAAAACGGACGACATGAACGCATGCACCGTGATTTAAAGGCTGCTTGCGCCAAACCCTCGGCATACGATTTAAAAGCACAACAAAGGCGTTTAAACCACTTTGTAAAGGAATATAATAACATAAGACCTCATGAAGCTTTAGACATGGAAACCCCTGCGGCTATTCATTGTTTTTCTACAAGACCTTTTCCTGAAAGAATACCCGCTTTTCATTATGATTCATCAATGAAAATTATGAAGGTGACACAAAATGGGGCAATGCGCTGGAAGTCTTATTATTGGGTCTACTTGACCGCTGCATTAAAAGGAAAATATGTAGGGGCTCAAGAAATGGGCAATGGAATTTGGAAGGTGTTTTATAGAAACGTATTTTTAGGTTTCTTTGATGAACAAAATATAAGAAATAAACAAGTATCAATAAGGTTAAGTCAAAACATGGTGTAAACTATGTCCCTTTAACTTTGTAAACTATCTGCCTTAACGAACATTAAGAAAAATATGAGACAATGAATAAAGTAGTATTGAATTGTATGTTGATATTGGGTATTTTGATCTCTTCAAATTTTGTAATAGCGCAAGAGTCTAATTTTGACCCTTTTAAATTAAAGGCAGAATATTTCAACGACAAAGGTGTCAAGGATAAAATGGTTTTTAGTGACAAAAAAGGAAACTCATTCAAAATCAAAAAATCTGATTTTTCTAATGGGGTTTATATTAAACAGGGTGAAAAATGGCTAAAACATGGAGTTTGGCTTAGTACTTATGAAGGAAGAATTACAGAAAAAATAGTTTATAGCTTTGGAAAAAAACATGGAGTCAGGGAGAGTTATTACGAAAATGGTAAAGTTCAATTTGAGGATCAATTTGTCAAAGGAGTACAACAAGGAATATCATTTCAATATAGGGCGGACGGGACAAAAGTTTATGAGTGTCCTTATGTTATAGGTAAGAAAGAAGGGGTTAAAATTGAGTACGAAAGAAACGGGTCAATTTCTTTTAAGAAGAATTACAAAAATGGTAAACTACAAGGTGAATATCTTCAATATAATAATGATGGTAAATTAGTTGCTCGTACTTATTATGAACTGGGGAAGCAAGTTGGAAAAACCGAATGGTATTAATCATCACTGATAACAATGCGTATAAAAAAAGTATAGTTCTTGATTCATAGATATGGGTATTTGAAAAAAAGCAGGGCTTCGTTTAGGTGGTCGTTGGCAAACATTAAGAAAAAAAGCATGAGACAACTAATATTAATTTTGTTACTAACATTCACTGGATTGAGTAGCTTTTCTCAGAATCTATGTCCAGATAGGGAAGTATGGAAAAATAAGATTTACGCTGGTGACGAGAAATGTATAGATGACTGGACTAGAATTGCAACATTTGAGGCAAGGAAATGCCAATGTGAAAGAGGTTGGGCACTAATTGATGGTCACAAAATAACTGCTCCAGAAACTGACCTCAAACAATTAGAAAGCCAATTAGAGATTTTAAAGTATCAAATTCAACATGAGCAAATGTATTCAAGCTGTATTGCTGAGTATACACCCAATTATTCACCTTGTAGGAGAAATGGTGGAGACATAACAATGGAGCAGTATAAAAGTGGAAACTTCCCAAAATCAAATGAAATAAACAAGCTTCCCTCAAATTCTAATAGTGGGAACGATGTTTTAGAAACTAATAGCAGTGTTGTTGTTAAAGATGAATATTTAGGTTTTTTAAATCAATTAGCCGGTCAATCGAAAGACCCAGATTTTAGAGAAATGGTGAATACCATGAATGAAAATCATGAAACTGTTTCCTTTGGAAAAAACTTTATTATGAATTTAGGGATCGCTGATCAAAATGATATAGATTTCTATAATATGACAGAAAATCTTGCTCAAGCTGTTGCCGTTGGTGTTTGGGTTGCGAGTTGGTTTAAAAAAGAGGAAGTAATTTTAAATGAAAGTCAAGAGGAAGCATTTCATTATATTTCAAATTTGAGCACACAATTACGGAGAGTTTTTAATGAGGTAAGAAGTATACCAACTTATCTGGAGTTTAGTCAGAATACTCTTTCAAAATTAGAAATTATTGAGGAGCAATTCATACTCTATAAGAATAGTACAATTATCAAACGAGCTCTTTTTTGGGAATATCAAAAATTTGAAGGTTATTTGACTATAGATCAACTGCAAGAAACTCGTCAAAATTTAATGAAACTTTCTAACAAAGAATTATTATTGAAAATAGATAATGCAGTAAAATATTTTTCAGCTTCGGAAGCTTTTGCTCACATGTTAAATTCATCTAATGAACTGGTTATTAGTCAAAATAAAATCCTTTTTTCAAAAGCAAAATGTTATGAATCAATGGGTAAAGTTGATTTAGCTGACGAAATTTTTAAAAAGTTAAATATTTCAACTGATCCTAATTCAGCAATAAATGGATTGATTGAGTCAATAAAGGTGGACAATACTGCTGCCATATTAAGCTTTTATGACCCTTTAAAGACTTACTTTTTACAAAAAAAAGAAGTTTCACTATATTATTCAGAACTCGTTCCCATACTAACAACTAACAACGAAGGATTGAGTAGGGTAAGTGCTACCTATTTAATGTGCCTCGGTGCACTTATATATTCTAAATCAGGACAACTTTCTCAAGCACAAGAAGAGCTCGTTTTTTTACAGTTTTTTGACAAAGAATTAAAAAATTGGATGGATTTTAACAAATCTATTAAAGAAAAGAAAAAAGCACATGGTGATTTGAAAATTCAGAATGAATACAATTTGGCACACTCCTTTGTATTAGCAACTGAAGCATTGATTTTAAGTAAACAGCACTCTTACGATTTGGCTATTGAAAAAATCAATGAATCAATTTCTTTGGATGAAAACACAAATAATCTCGGAAATTTAACCAGTCCATATCTACTCTTTAAACTAGAAATTAAATTTCAAATTATGCTTTCGAAAAAGAATTATCAAGAAGCAAATAATGTCGCTCGTGAAATTAAAATTCAACAAAGAACCTCCAAGGCAATTGATTTTAATTTTTTTGATGATAAGAAATTTAGATACAGTTTGGCTTTTCTAAACTTTACCTCAAAAAAGTATAACAAAGCTCTTATTTCTCTCGAGTTTTTAAAAAAAAAGAACCCCAAAAACCCAAAGTATTATTCTCTTCAAAAAAGTATATACTTAGCCATGGGAGAAAATGATAAAGCGACAATATTAGGTCAACAATACGAAAAATTAATCCTTGAAAAGTAAAAACCATGAAAACAAAATTGAATTACTTAATAATGATAACATTAATGTTTGTTAGCATTAATGTTCTTTCTCAGGAAAAAACAAATGTTGGAACTATCATTTTTCCCAATCCCTCCAACGCAAACGTTCTTGATTTTTTTGACGGTGAAAATGGAAAAATACTTGGAATGGTAGAATTAAAGGAACCTGCAACTGGTTTTTATAGGCTAAATAAAGAAAAGACCAAGCTATATGTTAGTACAAAGCATTATTCGGACATAATTGACATGAAAACGTTGGAAATTATACAAGAATACAAACATAAAGAGGTATTAACTCAAAAAGAATGGGATCAGATGGACCCTAACTTATATATATATTGTCAAGGAGTTACACAAGATGGAATAGGTTTTTACACCTATAATAGTAAAATAAGGGATTTACAAAAAAAATATTTATACGCTGAAGATCAGTCTGAAAAAAACAGAATTAACGTGGAATTTGATAATGCACAAAAAATAGACTACTACTACAAAGTGGATATTGAAAATCAAAAAACAGAATTCTACATAGAGTTACCTCACAAAATAAAAACAGCCATTGGATACACAAAATTTTATATGTATGAAGACAATACTCTAACAATTAAAAATATTAAAACAAAAGAGACGATACGTGTAATACCTAATTTAATTATTGATAAGTCATTTGGTGATGAAATTGGTTCATCCATTATTGTGATAGGGGATCACTTAAACTTCACTTTTTATCCTGACGGTAAAAATATACACACCTATAGTTACAATATTAAAGAAGAGAAGATTGTTCGACACATTGTTGAAGACCAAAGTTCAAATCTAATAGCTCAAGGAGGATTACACATGGTTAATTGTGATAAAACATTCTATAGCAGTACAATTTGTAAACCTAATACGTACCCGGTTTATAATACACCCCCTGCTCCCAAACGCTGGAATAAGAAGAATAGGGCAGTATGGCAAACTCAAATAGACAGCTCTCAAGTTGTTCATGCAGAAGCAGTTAAGAATTACATGAAGATCATGTCTAACCCTAGTTGCAGTATTGAGATATATAAGGATGAACAACTAAATAATTCTCTAATTTTATTTGAAGATTCCTTTTTTAGTACAATATATAATAATCGATATGTATTTACGTGGAATGGTTTTGAATTGCAACTGTATGATATTATCCTAAAGAATCTTGTATGGGAAAATGATGTAGATTATTAAAACTTCCATAGTAAGTAGTATAAATAACTATTTACCAACACCATGTATAGTTCATTGCTTGGGTAGTTTCCTGTTCACAAAAGAAAAAGAGGGCAACTAAAGACCTAATGGGCAATCCGTCCTAATAATACGAAATTCAAAGTCAGGTATATAAAACAATAGACTAATGGGACTGGAAATATATGGTAACTTCCAGAGATATTTTTTACGAATACCATTTTGACAAAACCCCTTCATTAAAAGGAGAATTAAGACATTCAACTTTATTTGGAATCTACCAAGGAGATTTAATTAGTGATATTGTGAGTAAAAAAGACTCCTCTGAATATTATTACAATGGCTCTGGTGCTCCACTAGACACAATTTTGGAATTTGACAGGTTTAGCTGATTTGGAAGAAAGTCTAGGGTAAAATAAAGTTGGATTTTATTCTCCTTCCTTTAAGACAGTGATAACTCCCCTCATTGCGGATACAACACTCTGAATCTCTTTTTGGTCAAAAGTATCTTCTTCTAAATAAAAAAGCATCTCGATTCCTAAATCTAAATAATTGGCTAACTCCTGTGGAGATCCATATCTGTCTTCTATTAATTCAGATAAATATTCTATTTGCTTTTTCTTCAACATTTAAATATCAATGGTTGATGCAAATCTATGAAAATTATTAAAAAACTACTAATTAGTAGTAACTAATTGATAGCGGACTTGATTTCTTTACCAAATGAATAAATCATCAGAAATCGAAAAACTAGCAAAGCGCATAAAATCCTTAAGAATCAAAAAAGGATATAGCAGTTATGAAAACTTTGCATTTGACAATAAAATCCATAGAGCGCAATACGGCAGGTACGAAACAGGAACAGATATACAGTATAGTAGTTTGGTTAAGATTGCCAAATCTTTTGACATGACACTTGAAGAATTTTTTAGTGAAGGGTTTGAATAATATAACGTTTGCCAACAAAACCTATGAATTAATCGCTTGGTTTTGAGACAGTCCGAAAATCCTACCGGATTTTCTTCGTATGTTTTTACTTGTTATGATTGGTCGCTTATTCGCGCAACTAATCATAGCCATAACGTTGGCAGTAATTTTGACCCGTCCTGAAATATGTATACAAAAAACAACTGTATATGTATAAAAATGATGGATATGTGAGACGTTATAGCGAAA
>JAESPT010000038.1 GCA_016765515.1 Sneathiella sp.
GCTTCTTATAACTGTTGATCCTGAGAATGACACGGTGGATACCCTGAAAACCCATGTGTCACAGATCCATCCACGATTGATCGGCCTAACGGGTATGCCTGAAAACCTCGCAGAGGTTCGCAGGGCCTATAATGTGGACGTCAAACCAGTTGAGGGGAACTGGAAGGGCTCAAAAGTTTATAGTCATGGAACCTTCATCTATCTTATGGGACCAGATGGAAAATTCCTGACTCTTCTTCCTCCCTTTATGGATCCCGTTAAAATGGCCGCAACGATCCAGCGGTATGTGAAGTAACTTAGAAAAAATAGACTAAAATTTTCGTATAATCTAAAGCAGTAAACTGTTAATCAAATCTCAACCTTGCTCAGTATAATACTGGTGAAAATGCAATTTTTGAGAGAATTCGATGCGTTGGATTAATATTTGTTTATTGCTAGTTGTCGGTTTTTATTTAGCTGCTGGGGATATTCGTTCGTCTGAAGCAAGCTACGCACAAGAAAATTGTGCCGGTGGTACCTGTTTCAAAGAATGGAAATTGGCTGCAAATCGCGGAGAAGCCTGGGCACAATATAATCTAGGCACCCTATATGAAGACGGTGACGGTGTTCCGAAAAATTATCAGAAAGCCGTAAAATGGTACCGGCTATCAGCAGAACAGGGAGATAGCTGGGCACAATCCAAACTCGGTTTTCTGTACAAAACCGGTCGAGGTGTAGAGCAGGACTATAACGCTGCTGAAAAGTGGTACCGGCTGGCCGCGGAACAAGGCGACGCTTGGGCGCAGAGCAATCTTGGTATGTTGTATGAAGACGGTAACGGTATCGCTCAGGACTATAATCAAGCTTTAAAATGGTATCGGTTGGCGGCAGCGTAAGGAGAGGCATCTGCTCAGAACAATCTCGGTGTTCTGTATGAAACCGGTCAGGGAGTAGAACAGGATTATGAACGTGCAGTAAAGTGGTATCGATTAGCCGCAGATCAAGGATATATGTGGGCTCAGAAAAACCTTGGTTTTCTCTATGATACGGGAAAAGGTGTCCCAAAAGATTATGAGCAGGCTGCAAAATGGTACCGATTGGCAGCAGAACAAGGCCATATCAGAGCGCAATACTATCTTGGTATCATGTATGATGACGGCCAAGGGGTGCCACAAAATTTTAAACAGGCCATGAAGTGGTATCAGTTAGCGGCAGATCAGGGTTATGCAGCAGCCCAGCACAGTCTGGGATATATGTATAATAATGGTAAAGGGATTCAGCCCGATCATGAACTCGCTGAAAAATGGTATACTTTAGCTGCAGAACAAGGGCACTCAGATGCTCAATATAACCTTGGTTTAATGTATGACACTGGTGATGGTGTTCCAAAAAACGATAAACTGGCCATAAAGTGGTATCAAATGGCAGCGAACCAGGGCGATGTAGATGCACAATACGAACTTGGAAACAAGTTTAACACCGGTCAAGATCTGCTGCACCAGACTGTAAAATGGTACACGTTGGCAGCAGAGCAGGGACACATATCTGCACAATTCAGACTTGGCTACATTTACGACGACGTTCAGAATTTACCTCACGACAAAAAACAGGCCGTGAAGTGGTATAAACTAGCTGCGGAACAAGGGGATGTATCGGCACAGTACAATCTAGGTCTTATTTACAGCAATTTAGGAACGATACCCTATAACCATAAACTGGCCGTGAAATGGTACGAGTCAGCAGCCAAGCAAGGAGATGCATCAGCACAATTCAGACTTGGTTATATGTATGATACCGGCAAAATCCAACCTCAGAACTACAGTCAGGCTATCAAATGGTACAAGATGGCGGCTGAGCAAGGACATGTATCTGCGCAAACAAATATGGGTCTTCTATATGATAATGGCGAGGGTGTGCCGCAGGATTATAAAACGGCGATGAAGTGGTACAAATTGGCCGCAGATCAAGGCGACTCGCAAGCACAATTCAATCTGGGGTATATGTATGACACTGCTCAAGGTGTGGCACGTAATTTTGATCAGGCCACAAAATGGTATGAGTTGGCTGCTTTGCAGGGTTATAGACAAGCCCAGTTAAACCTCGGTAACTTATACATTTTTGGGCAAGGACTGACGAGTGACTATAAAAAATCCGTTTACTGGTACACGATGGCTGCCGATCAGGGAAGCAAACGAGCGCCGGTTGTCCTGGGAATAATCTATGCGTTGGGAACAGGCATAGAGATAGATGTAAAAGTAGCTCACATGTATTTTTCGATCAGTATGACCAAGGAAAATGAGGTAGGGGAAGTACTTCGTGAAATCCTTGAAATATTCATGTCTGAAAAACAGATCAAAAATGCGCAAAGCATGACCAGCGACTGGTTAGTAAAGCACTAAAATGTTGAGAGATAAAGTGGCGGAGGGTCGGGGATTCGAACCCCGGAAGGGCTTGCACCCTTGCTGGTTTTCAAGACCAGTGCATTCAACCGCTCTGCCAACCCTCCGCAATATCACAGGAGAATATTATGTCTCCTGTATGCCTCGATGACGCGGTCTCCGAGGTGATGCTGACCGTTTAAAGTTCCTGCTGCTTACTGTCAATAGGTTTGATCGACAAATTTTGAAAAAGCTGACAAAAAGTTGCTTTATTTTTCTGCATTTATGCGGGGCAACCGTTGCGATTTACGAACCATTGTGGCAAAAGGAATAGGTGACATTTATATGAGGGGCGGATGCTGAAAATTTTAGGAAAATTAACCTGTCTGGCTATTGTGGCATCGTTTGCAATAAGCAGTACGAATTATGCGGTAGCTGCTAAAAAACCGTTTGGTGAATGGCTGATAGATTTGAAGGCAGAGGCCCGCGCAAACGGGATCAGCCAACCGATCATAGATGACGCGTTCAAGAATGTTAAATTCAAAGAAAAAATTATCAGTCTCGACCGTAAACAGCCCGAGGTTACTCAAACATTTCAGCAATATATGTCGAAGAGATTACCAAAATCTCTTATTAATCAGGGCAAAGCACGTCTGCAAAAACACGCGGCAATTCTTAAAGAAGTTGAAAAGAAATACGGTGTTCAGCCGCGGTTTGTTGTCGCCCTTTGGGGCGTGGAAACCCGCTTCGGAAAATATACCGGCGGGTTCAATGTTGTCGAAGCTCTGACCACACTGGCCTACGATAATCGCCGTGCAGATTATTTCAGAAAAGAATTGATGATTGCACTGCAAATTTTGGAAGAGAAACATATTACTGTCGGAAACATGAAGGGCTCCTGGGCCGGTGCCATGGGGCAGGCTCAATTTATGCCGTCAAGTTTTATTAATTTTGCAGTGGATCACGATGAGGATGGGCGCCGGGATATCTGGACAACAAAACCTGATGTTTTTGCCTCTGCGGCCAATTATTTAGCGCAATCCGGTTGGAAAGGGGACCAAACCTGGGGCCGTGAAGTGAAACTTAACGAAGGTTTTGATTTATCCCTCATTAGTCTGAAAATTCAAAAACCGATGCAAGAATGGCAAGACCTGGGCGTTCGTAAAACTGATGGGTCCGCGCTACCGGCACGTCAACTTGTCGGTTCTCTGGTCCAGCCAAAGGGCGGTGCCGGGCAGACCTTTTTGATCTACAACAATTATCGCACTATTTTGAAATGGAATTATTCAACATATTTTGCCATGTCAGTCGGGCAACTCGCTGATCGTTTGGTATCCCCATAACCTTTTACCCCTGTCTGAGGAAAAGTATAATCAAGATGATCAGGTTGAAAAAAATCCTTTATCCTACTGTACTTCTGGTTGGCCTCGGAATGCTGGGAGGATGCGCTGAGGTGAGCTTGCTTGGTCATGCGGCCTCAGAAGTTAAGGGGCTTAGCAAAAGCTCAGGATCTGCTGGCGTGAACCGGGGAGAACGAAAAGTCGGCAAACCCTATCAGGTTGCCAATATTTGGTATTATCCGGCGAATGACCCCGATTATCAGGAAACAGGGATCGCCTCCTGGTACGGGGAACCGTTTCATGGGCGGCGCACAGCAAATGGCGACATTTATGACATGAACCAACTGACAGCGGCTCATAAAACCCTCCCCATGCCAACGGATGTACGGGTAACCAACTTGGAAAATGGCCGATCAATTGTCGTGACAATTAACGACCGGGGACCGTTCGTTCATGGACGAATTATTGATCTGTCCCGCCGGAGTGCCCAATTATTGGGCGTTATCCGATCCGGAACAGCGAAAGTTCGCGTGGAAATTGCCAATCAGCAAACGGGGAATGTACGATATCTTGCCAAAGCGCAAACCACTCAGGAAGAAAAAGATAAGGTTACAGCCGCTCCGCAAGGGAATGTACA
>JAESPT010000039.1 GCA_016765515.1 Sneathiella sp.
CAATCGCTTGAAACAGGGCTTCACTTTCCTGTGCCCGTCGTTCCGCCTTCTTGCGTGACGTAATGTCCAATATTATTCCGATTATACCGGCGGCTTTTCCAAAACCATCTGTGAATACAGATTTATGAAAGACGACATCATGCATGGTCCCGTCAGCGTAGCGAACTTGTGTTTCATAAACTTGTTTACCACCACTCTTGAAAAGAACTTCGTCTGCTTTCTTATAAATTTCAGCATTTTTTGTCGGAGCAACTTCAAAGACATTCTTACCAATGACTTCGCTTCTGGAGAGACCAAGAAACTTAAGAAATTCACTATTGCATGCCATGTAAATATGGTCAGTATTCTTGCAAAAAACGGGTGCTGGGATTGCTTCAAGTAATTTATCATTGCGACGATCATGACCGAAATTCGCAGAAAAATCGGCCTCGGGAGTTCGATTGATGCGGGCAGTAACAATGATAGAGTCTCTTAGTTGCAAACAGTGAAATTCAGCCTGGAATGGATATCCCTCTTCGGTTTTACCGTGGATTGCGTTAACAATTAAAATTTGTCCATCAATTATGCTTTCCAAGTTTGTTTTGAGTTTCTCTTGGCTGTCCGCATCGACTAATGAGAAAAGAGAGAGGCCATGATTTATATGGTGAGGAAATAAAGCACGCCCCGGCGTATTGGCTGTTTGGATATTTCCCTCAAGATCAATGACAAATGCGGGGTCGTTAATAAGCGAAATAATAGTATGAGTGTCAAAAGGATTCTGTGGTTGTTGATCGAATCCTGTCGAACGGGGTAAGGAATTATTTATTTTTAGTTTTGACACAGCAGTCTTTGGTCCCCAAAAATTTCGAGCACTCTCTGAATATTCAGAGGTTATTCCTTCTGTTTGTGCCTGTTCCCGGCTATGATCATGTATGATGAAACTAAAATCAGAATGTCATTTACCTTGCGTCATCATCATTTTTTCGGAAAGAAAACAAGCAAAATTCACGATACAAATTTTTTTTATGCGCGAAATATAATGTATGAAATGTTTTGATTTAAAATTATACTATTCTTATTTAGCTTAGTAGATTTCAACTTGTCACGGATATTTTGCTCTTGACTGTAAAAAATCACTAATTAGATTTAGCTACCTGTGAAACCACTCACTAGAAGTGGATGTATATTGAGGCCAATCACCTTTGTGATATTCATTAGACAAATGACAAAGAAAAGTACAGGCCCTCCATCTTAGAAAATTATTCCGACTTGCAAAAAGGGAGGCAAGAATGAGGAAAATCTTTACAGCTGCAGCCGTCGCTGCGCTCTGTCTTGGTGTATCTGCAGGAGTGCAGGCGAAAACACTGAAAATGGCCTATGACGCTGACCCCGTTTCATTAGATCCACATGAACAATTGTCAGGGGGCACCCTGCAATTATCTCATATGAATTTTGATCCGCTGGTACGGTGGACAAAAGATCTAGGTTTTGAACCCCGCTTGGCAGAGAGCTGGGAGAGAATTGACGAAAAAACAATGCGTTTTAAATTACGCAAAGGTGTCAAGTTCCATTCAGGGAACGACTTGACGTCTCTCGATATTGTTTGGACATTTGATCGATTGAAAAAAAGTCCAGATTTTAAAGGACTTTTTGCACCCTTTGAATCGATGAGAGTGGTTGATCCGCTTACAGTGGACCTTGTGACGGCCGAGCCATACCCACTTGTCCTTCATCAGGCGACTTATATTTTCGCCATGGATAGCAATTTTTATACTGGTTTTGATTCTAAAGGAAAATCTAAGGCCGCGATTGTTAAACATGGTGACGCATTTGCTGCGACCAATGTATCGGGTACGGGGCCGTATATTATTACGTCTCGTGAACAAGGCGTGAAAGTGACATTCAAACGGTTTGAAGGATATTGGGATAAAAAATCACCTGGCAACGTGACTGATATCATCATGACCCCGATTAAAGAAGGTCCCACCCGCGTCGCGGCCCTGTTATCCGGTGATGTAGATTTCATAGCACCTGTACCGCCAACAGATATGGATCGTATCGAGAAAAATGCGAATACAAATTTGGTGACCATGGGCGGAACACGCATAATTACGTTCCAACTGAACCAGAACCGTATTAAGCAGTTTAAAGACAAACGTGTTCGTCAGGCGATCGTTCATGCCATCAATAATGATGGGATTGTTCAGAAAATCATGAAGGGTTTTGCGACGGCTGCAGCTCAACAGGGCCCAAAAGGGTATGCCGGTTTTGTATCAGAATTGAGCCCGCGCTATGATCTGAAAAAAGCCAAAGAGCTTATGAAAGAGGCAGGGCTCGAAGGTGGCTTCTCCGTTACCATGATGGCACCAAATAATCGTTATGTGAATGATGCAAAAATAGCAGAAGCAGTGGCCAGCATGCTCTCAAAGATCAATATTAAAGTTGATCTAAGAACAATGCCTAAAGCGCAATATTGGCCTGAATTTGATAAACGCGCAGCGGATATCATGATGATTGGTTGGCACTCAGATACTGAAGACTCTGCGAATTTCTCGGAGTTCCTGACGATGACACCCAGTGAAGAAACAGGATATGGCCAGTATAACAGCGGCAATTATTCGAATGCCAAAATCGATGAGTTGATCCTGAAAAGTCAAAGCATGACAGATCCTGTCGAACGCTCCAAAGTTCTGCAGAATGTGGAAACAATTCTATATGATGAAGCTGCCTTTGTTCCGCTTCATTGGCAGAATTTGGCTTGGGCTGCCCGTAAAGGGGTGAATATTGAGTCTGTCGTCAACGTGATGAATTTCCCTTATCTCGGTGATCTTGTTATTGATTAACTGTCATTTCTGGATGACTGGATCGGCATCTTTGATTAGATGCCGATCTTCTGTAAGGGCAATTAATTTTGGACTATTTATATTTTGCGATCCGTCGGCTGTTGCAAGCCGTACTGGTGATGTTTGTGATCAGTTTGATCGGTTTTTCCATTCAAGATAATTTGGGAGATCCCTTACGCGAACTTGTTGGTCAATCAGTGTCTGAAAAGGAACGTCAGGCCTTGCGAGATCGGATGGGGTTGAACGACCCATTTTTTATTCAATATGGTCGATTTCTTGGGAAAGCAGTGCAGGGTGATCTTGGAAATTCCTATTTTTTTAAAAAACCTGCATTAGAGGTAATTGCAGCGAAATTTCCGGCTACTCTTGAGCTCGTAATCGGCGCTACAATTATTATCATATCATTTGCCCTTCCATTTGGTGTCTATTGTGCCATCCGGCCCAAAAGCTGGTTCGCCAAATTTATAATGGGGTTCAGTATTATTGGAATATCAGTTCCAGTCTTTTTAACCGCTATTTTTTCTATCTATATTTTTTCCGTTGAACTTGGCTGGATGCCTTCATTCGGCCGGGGAGAGACGCGTGATTTATTGGGCTGGAACTCGGGTTTTTTCACCCAAGATGGATTAGTGCATCTTGTTTTGCCCAGTATATCCCTCGCTTCTATCATGATGCCGCTCTTTATTCGGTTAATCCGATCTGAAATGATGGAAATTCTGCAAATGGAATATATTCGATTTGCATGGGCAAAAGGTCTCCTGCCTCGCCGTGTATGGTTTCTGCATGCTTTCAAAAATACTTTGCTGCCGGTGATAACCGTTGGCGGTGTGCAGGTTGGGACTATGCTGGCTTATACAATTTTGACGGAAAGTGTTTTTCAATGGCCTGGCATGGGATTCCTGTTTCTTGAAGCGGTAAACCGTGTCGATACGCCTTTGATTATCGCGTATATCATAGTTGTAGGGCTTATTTTTGTCGTGACGAACACTTTTGTGGATTTGCTTTATACTTGGGTGAATCCAACAGTGAAACTGGTGGGGCAAAAATCATGAAAGCAATTCAGGCATTTTTTACCTCAGATCTTCTTTTTCGCTTCTCAAAAGACAAAGTTGCACTGGTCAGCTTTACCGTTGTTATGGTGCTTGTTTTGTGTGCATTGTTTGCGCCTTTGATTGCACCGTATAATCCTTATGATTTGACATCCATTGATATCATGGACAGCGAGATTCCGCCCCTTTGGCATGAGAGCAACGGGGACGAGAGATTTCTACTGGGAACAGATCCGCAAGGGCGAGATATGTTAAGCACCATTCTGTATGGAATGCGTATCTCGCTGGCAATCGGTTTTTTTGCTGTTTTGCTGCAAGCGTTCTTGGGTGTTTCAATCGGGTTGCTGTCCGGGTATATGGGCGGTCGCGTAGATGCATTTTTTATGCGTCTTGCTGATATCCAACTTTCTTTTTCCACGCTTATGGTCGCAATCATCGCCTTGGCTATTTTTCAAGCTGGATTTGGGGCTGAGTTATACAGCAAGCTCGCCATATTTATGCTTATCTTGGTTATTGGAATAGCTGAATGGCCGCAATATGCGCGAACGGTGAGAGCCTCGGTTCTCACCGAAAAACACAAAGAATATGTTGATGCCGCACGGGTTATCGGAATGAGTCCGGCACGGATTATGATCCGTCATATCCTGCCCAATACTTTGTCTCCCATTCTTGTCATTTCAACTATTCAGGTGGCAAATGCTATTATTTCAGAAGCCGCGCTTTCTTTTCTCGGCCTTGGAATGCCCGTTAATCAACCCTCGCTTGGATCTCTTATTTCCAGCGGGTTTGAGTATATTTTCAGCGGTTCCTGGTGGATAACGGTTATTCCCAGTATCGTATTGGTCATTCTTATTCTCAGTATTAATCTACTGGGGGATTGGCTGCGGGATGCCTTAAACCCCAAATTGTACAAGGATTGAGTATGGCGCTGTTAGAAGTAACGGATCTTGAAGTGGAATTTCCGCTTGTCAGGAAAACCTTAAAAGCCATACACGGGATTAGTTTCAATTTGGAGAAAGGAGAACGTCTCGGCATTGTTGGTGAAAGCGGGGCCGGAAAATCTGTTGCTGCTTTCGCGGTCCTAAATTTGCTGAGCAAACCTGGGCGTATATCAAACGGAAAAATACGTTTTGAAGATGTGGAGCTTAGTGGACTGGATGCAAAATCAATGCGCCACATCCGGGGAAATAGGATCAGCATGATATTTCAGGACCCTATGATGACACTCAATCCTGTTTTGACCGTTGGTACGCAGATGATTGAATGCTTAAAGGCTCACCGGAAAATATCAAACTCTGATGCACGGGAACTATCGATTACTAAATTGCGGGAGGTATTGATACCGTCTCCAGAGAACAGGATGAAGAGTTACCCACACGAGCTTTCAGGTGGGATGCGTCAAAGAGTTGTGATCGCGATCGCTTTACTGACTGACCCATCGATAATCATAGCGGATGAACCAACGACTGCTTTGGATGTAACTATTCAGGCAGAGATAATGACGTTGATGCTGGACCTGTGTAAAACCAAAAATTTGGGCCTTATCCTTATCACCCATGACTTGGCGGTCGTTTCGCAAGTAACAGAGCGGATATTAGTGATGTATGCGGGACGAGTTGTTGAGGAAGGTTTAACTCGGGATGTGATCAATAATCCACGCCATCCCTACACACGTGGCCTCATTAAGGCGCTTCCGCAGGAAAATAAACCTGGAGAACGGTTAAATCAGATCCGGGGAACCATGCCGTCATTGGGTGCCATCCCGCCCGGATGTGCCTTTAACCCGCGATGTGATTTTGCCGATAACGCCTGCGAATTGGAAGTTCCAGATCTTATGGGAGCGGATTCCCATCGGGCAGCCTGTATTCACATGGACAAAATTCCTGCATTTTCTGATGAGGAGGCGGGTAAATGACTTTGGGAAAAAGCACTCCTCTTGTTGAAATCATTGATGTGGAGAAACGGTTTGGCGATGGCGGCGGCTTTCTGTCCTCTCCTCAACCTGTCGTTAAGGCATTGAATAATGTGACCCTTACCGTGAATAAGGGAGAAGCTTTTTGCCTGGTCGGTGAAAGCGGTTGCGGAAAATCCACACTCGCTCGTACGGTTATTGGTTTGCATTCACCGAATAAAGGCGAAATTCGCTATGAGGGGAAGCGTATAGATGGTTTGAATACAAAAGATCGACAACCCTATACGCGGAAGATGCAAATGATCTTTCAAAATCCCTATGCCTCCCTAAATCCGCGTATGACGGTGAGCCAGACGCTGGAGGAACCTTTGTTGATTCATGCGCCTCACCTATCGAAAGGAGAAATGAAAGATAAAGTTGAGCAAGTGATGCTGTCCGTCGGGAATGATCCTGCCTGGGGAGAAAGGTATCCCCACGAATTTTCCGGTGGTCAACGGCAACGCATCAGTATTGCCCGCGCTCTGATGCTCGACCCTGAATTTGTTGTAGCAGATGAGCCTATTTCGGCCCTCGACGTCTCCATTCAAGCCCAAGTCCTTAACGTCATGATGGACGCTCAGGAGGCTAGAGATCTCACCTATCTTTTTATTACACATGATCTGTCAGTTGTTGAGCATTTTGGGAGCAAAGTTGCTGTTATGTATTTGGGAACAGTCTGCGAACTCGCTGAAACAGGTACATTGTTTGCGACACCGCGACATCCCTATACGCAAGCCTTGTTGAGCGCTATTCCGAAAATAGATGGAGAGGGCGTTAATCGTGTAAAG
>JAESPT010000040.1 GCA_016765515.1 Sneathiella sp.
AAACCTCACAATCTGTCCTGTCCGATGGAAGTAGAGTTGACGTTAAGCCCTCTAGTTTAAAGCAATTCCAATGTGCGCGCTGTCACGAACCTTCTGAAATTTGCCCCGATATTGTTATTTCCGCTGGGTAAAGGCTCTAAACGCCAAAAAGACCCCGATGGCTGGTCGGGGTCTTTGAGGAGGGAAGAATTAATCTATCCGGAGGTTTCTGCCTTACTCTCCGAAAATCTGCAATACGACACGGATTCTCTTTGGTTGTTTGTTCTAAATCCATGGACTGCGTCGTAAACGGTCCAGGACGAGGGATAGAACTTGTTACTCAAGAGTGTCTCCGGGTAATGCGAGGCGATTAAACCGTCACAGGGAACCTATGTATTGAGTCGCTCTTATCCAAGGAAAACTACTGTGCTATTAGTCACAGTGCGGATACAAAATGAATTATGCATATTATCGGGCACTATTAAGGCCACTTCACCTCCGGCGGTAGAGACATCAGAATTGCTTCCGTATTCCCGCCAGTCTTGAGGCCAAAAGCCGTTCCGCGATCGTGGAGCAAATTAAACTCAACATAGCGTCCGCGTTTGATCAATTGATGTTCGCGTTGCTCTGGAGTCCAGGATTTGTTCATGTGTTTTCTGACAATTTCCGGATAGACATCCCTGAAAGCTTTACCCACATCTTGGGTGAACGCAAAGGCTTCCTCCCAGTTACTGTCCAGTTTGTCATAGAATATTCCTCCGACACCGCGCGGTTCATTTCGATGGGGAAGATAGAAATATTCGTCACACCATTTTTTGAATCGCGGATAATAGGTTTCGTCATGTTTGTCACAGGCTGCCTTCAGGGCCATATGAAATTGCTGCGTATCTTCTGGATCGGGAAACATGGGCGTTAAATCGGTCCCGCCGCCAAACCAAGATTTTCCAGTAACAATGTGACGTGTATTCATATGAACCGCTGGCACAAGGGGAGAATGCATATGTGCGACAAGAGAAATACCACTTGCCCAGAAATCCCCGGACTGTTCCGTGCCGGGTATCGCTTGCTTGAATTCTTCTGAAAACTGCCCAAGAACTGTAGATATGTTTACGCCTACTTTCTCAAAGACACGTCCTTTCATAACGGACATTTCACCGCCGCCGCCGCCAGGACGATCCCATGTTGATACACCGAATTTTCCAGGCGGAAGATCACTGTTGGTCCCTGTCAGTTCCTCTTCCAGCCTCTCAAATTGTTCGCGGATTTGATCTCTAAGTTTCCGAAACCAGGTCTCAGCCAGTGATTTGCGGTTGTCTGTTAGGTCGGTCATGAAGTTTGATCACTCCTTAGGGAGAAGGAAGAGGTAGAAAATCAGATGTTTGCCGTAGAGCTTCACCAACGACCATGGCCGCAGCAATGGCCACATTAACGGATCGCATCCCTGATTGCATGGGGATTGTAATCCGGGCGTCCACGATCCTGTGAATTTCTTCTGGCACACCGGCACTTTCTCGGCCAAGCAAAAGTATATCATTCTGCTCAAAATCGAATCTTGTATAAGGCTGGTTAGTTTTAGTGGTCAGCAATATCAGCCGGCGGCCCTTTTTGGCCTGCTGAAATTTTTCCCAGGAGGAATGACGCTGGACATCCGCGAATTCAGCATAATCCATGACGGCGCGCCTAAGATCTTTAGCTCCGAATGGGAAACCACAAGGTTCAATAATGTTGACGGAAACCCCCGTACAGGCCCCTAATCTTAAGAGGGTTCCCACATTGGGAGCAATATCTGGTTGGTAAAGTGCAAGTTCCATACGCTGGTTCTAATCGCTTTGGTGTGACAATTACAGAGCAAATCTGCTACTTATTGCCGCAATAAGCACCTTGGGACTGGACATTCTGCAATTATGGTGACAAAAAGCGACCGCTAGAGATTTATTTTAAAAACTTGGGGAAGTTTAATGACTACTACCAACCCCATAGAAGAAGACGGCGTTCCACGTCGCGATTTTCTATATATTGCTGCTGGCGGTGTTGGTGCCGTGGGAACTGTAATGGCCATTTGGCCCTTTGTTGACCAGATGAATCCATCTGCCGATGTATTGGCTTTGTCAACGACAGAAGTTAATATTGATGCCATTGAAGTTGGTTCTGAAATTACGGCTGTTTGGCAGGGTAAGCCCGTCTTTATTCGACATCGCACAGCGGATGAAATTGCTGCTGCTGAGAAAGACGATACCGCGGAACTAAAGGACCCACAAGCAGACGCTGACCGTGTCATTAAGCCTGAGTGGCTCATTATGGTCGGAGTGTGCACCCATCTTGGCTGCGTGCCCCTGAAAGAGGCCGGTGACTATGATGGATGGTTCTGCCCATGCCATGGTTCTCATTACGATACTTCCGGACGTATTCGCAAAGGCCCTGCACCGTTGAATTTACCGGTGCCGCCATACGAATTCCTCTCTGAAACAGTTGTGAAAATCGGTTAAGGGGAGCAGACATGTCATTCGAACCAAAAAACCCTATCGTTAAGTGGGTAGAAGATCGCTTACCAATCACAGGCATGCTTCATCACGCACTTTATGAATATCCAACACCTAAAAATTTGAGCTATTGGTGGACCTTCGGATCCTTAGCCGGCTTTATGCTGGTTGTTCAGATTGTCTCCGGTATTGTTCTTTCCATGCATTACACGCCTCACGTGGATATGGCGTTTGATAGCGTTGAACATATCATGCGCGATGTGAACTATGGCTGGTTGCTCCGGTATATGCATGCAAATGGCGCTTCAATGTTCTTCATCGTTGTCTATTTGCATATGTTCCGCGGGCTCTATTACGGATCCTATAAAGCCCCCCGTGAGCTATTGTGGTGGTTGGGTCTGGTGATCTTTCTGCTGATGATGGCGACTGCCTTTATGGGTTATGTTCTTCCTTGGGGACAAATGAGCTTCTGGGGTGCGACGGTTATTACGAACCTGTTTGGTGCTATTCCTATTGTTGGCGATTCTATTGTGTCATGGCTGTGGGGTGGTTTCTCTGTAGCAAATCCAACGCTGAACAGATTCTACAGCCTGCATTATCTGCTGCCATTTGTTATTGTCGGTGTTGTTATCCTTCATATCTGGGCATTGCATACCAGTGGATCGAACAATCCGACGGGTGTGGAAATCAAAGACAAGCAAGACAGCATTCCGTTCCATCCTTACTACACAGTTAAGGATCTGTTCGGTCTCGCGATCTTCATGATCATCTTCTCTGCTTTCATGTTCTATGCGCCTAACTATATGGGCCATCCAGACAACTACATTCCGGCTAATCCACTTGTGACACCGGCGCATATCGTTCCTGAATGGTACTT
>JAESPT010000041.1 GCA_016765515.1 Sneathiella sp.
ACCTTTTCGAGAAATTTAATCTTCGCGAAAATTGCGACCCTCAGTGCTTTGGAATTGGCCTTAAGGAAATTTGGGAGCTGGACCCTTCAAAGCATGTTGAAGGCCAGATTTTCCATACAGCCGGTTGGCCCATGGATGCAAAGACTTATGGGGGATCATTCGTCTATCATCTTGAAAATAATCAGGCGTATGTTGGGTATGTTGTCGCGCTGGATTATGAAAATCCGTATCTTTCTCCGTATGATGAGTTTCAGCGTTTCAAATCACATCCGATGATGAAAGAAATGCTGAAAGGCGGTAAGCGCATTGCCTATGGTGCCCGTGCCATCAATGAAGGTGGTTTTCAATCCGTGCCAGAGCTTGCCTTTCCAGGCGGCGCGATCATTGGTTGTTCCGCAGGATTTTTGAATGTCCCCAAGATCAAAGGATCTCATACAGCGATGAAATCGGGTATGATGGCTGCTGAAGCGATCCTGTCTGAATTTAAGGAAAATCAGGAGAGCCCGGCGAAGGTTCTGGAGGCCTATACGAAACTTTATGAGGATTCCTGGGTCTATAAAGAACTGTATTCAGTTCGGAACTCCAAGCCTTCCTTCCGGTGGGGACTGTTGGCCGGAACCCTTTATACCGGTCTTACACTCAAATTGTTCGGCGGCAAGGAACCCTGGACCTTTAAAGTTCATGATGATCACACGACACTGAAAAAAGCCAAGGACTGCAAAAAAATCGACTATCCCCGATATGACGGTGTTGTCAGTTTTGACAAACCTTCTTCCGTATTTTTGTCCAATACAAATCATGAAGAAGATCAGCCGGTTCATCTGACGTTGAAGGATCCCAATGTTCCGGTTGAAATCAACTACAAGGAATATGCCGGACCGGAACAAAGATTCTGCCCTGCGGGCGTTTATGAATTTTTGTCTGATGATGATGGGTCTAATGTTCGTTTGCAGATAAATGCACAAAATTGTGTTCACTGTAAAACGTGCGATATCAAAGACCCAACGCAGAATATTAATTGGGTTGTTCCTGAAGGTGCCGGCGGGCCAAACTATCCAAATATGTAAAATTATGTCGTTTTAACTGAAAAAACAATTATCTCTGTTACCAAGACCTGACGAATAAATTAAAGTAACTAGACAAGAAATTCGAAAGTTCCTGGTAACAGAGGTTGAATGAATGGCTGCACGGCAGAAAAAACGCATCAAAATACTCTTGACGAGTGTCGTCATGCTTGGGGCCCTCGGTGCGTGTGTGAGTGCTGAGAAAGAACGTGTTCCGCTCTTCTTTCTGGATGAAGGGGGTGTCACGGAAGTCTCTCCTCCTTCCTATACAGGGCAGTATCTTGCTGGCCGCCAGGCATTCCGAGAAAAAAACACAGCCGCCGCCGCGACCTTTTTTGATAATGCGCTTGCCCAGCAGTTTCAAGATAACATCTTGCTGCAGAATACGTTTCAGATTGCTTTGGCCAACGGCAATATGGAAAGAGCGTTGGAGCTCGCCAAGGAAATTGCCTCTCGAGAAATATCAAATGATAACGGCGCCAATCTGATATTGGCCATTGATAGTATCCGTTTAAAGAATTTTGAGGCAGCTCACGGATATTTGAAGAAAACGAAATCCAGTGGTTTCTATGTTTTGCTGAAGCCCGTGCTGACATCCTGGGTTTTGCTAGGACAGGGAGACGTGGAGCGCGCGTTGGCCGCGTTGGACAGTCTCGATAAATATGATGGTTTCAAGGTCCTTAAGTCCTATCATCTTGCTTTGCTTGCACACGTGTCTGGTCGTCGGGACCTGGCTCGCAGTCAATATGAAGACGCCATGAAAGGGCCTGCCGCACGGGCCGTCCGGCTCGTTCAGTCCTATGGGGCCTTTTTGATCGAAGACGGTGAGGTCAAGGCGGCGAAATCACTTTTCAAAAATTACCAGAAAAAATATCCCCTGAGCCCGACAATCAATCAGGTCTTGGCGGATCTGGGTGTCGGGAAGCCGATCCTGTCGCCGATTAAAGATGTTGTGGATGGCGCTGCGGAAGCTCTTTATAGCTCGGCGACCATCGTTGGGCGGGAAAAAGGAAATGGGGTGGCCGCCTCCTATGCCTATCTGGCCCTGATGCTGGCACCTGATTTGGCCGTTGCAAACGCCTTGCTTGCAGAAATCTCCGAAGACCAGAAAAAATGGGAGCAAGCACTGAGCTTTTATAAAAAAATTCCGCTAGACTCCCCCTATGCGCAAAATGCAAAAATTCGATCTTCGTGGATAATTTACAAACTGGGAAATGCCGAAGAAGCCATCACAAATCTGGAAAAAATGGCTTTGGACAACCCCGATGAAATTGAAGCGCTGGTTGTCCTCGCAGATCTTAACCGGGATCTGAAAAACTGGGAAAGTGCGGCAAACGCCTATGGCCGTGCCATCGATAATATTGGGGCGGCGAAAGGGCGTTTATGGTCTCTTCACTATGCGCGCGGTATCGCGTATGAGCGCTTGAATGAGTGGCCGCTGGCGGAAGCTGATCTTTTGAAAGCACTCGAACTCAGACCTGATCACCCACAGATTTTGAACTATTTGGGCTATTCCTGGGCAGACAGGGGCGAAAATCTGGAAGGGGCCAAGGGAATGCTGATCAAGGCGGTCTCCCTGCGGCCAAGGGATGGTTATATCGTTGATAGTCTTGGCTGGCTTTATTTTCGAATAAATGAGTTTGAAAATGCGACAACCCAGCTGGAAAAAGCGGTCGCTTTGCAACCGGAGGATCCGACTATCAATGACCATTTGGGAGATGCCTATTGGCGCGTCAATCGGTTAGACGAAGCGCGATATCAGTGGCAGCGCGCTCTTTGGCTTGATCCGGAGGAAGAATTTATCCCCTTGATTAGACAGAAATTGGACGCGGGCCTTCCCGCTATTCAAAAGACTCAATGACGCTGAATTGGTATGCCCGACCTAAAGTAAATCTGTTTCTTCATGTGACAGGCAAGCGGGCAGATGGATACCATCTTCTGGAAAGCCTGGTCTGTTTTCCAGAAGGAGGGGATGTTTTGACCATAACCTCTTCCAGCAATTTGGAATTACAGGAAAGTGGGCCTTACTCTGATAAAATGGGGAAGGCGTCGGATAATCTGGTTCTGCGCGCCGCGAAATTGCTGCAAAAAGAATTAGGGATCTCAAAGGGGGCCGATCTTCATCTTGAAAAGAATCTTCCCGTTGCCTCTGGCATCGGCGGAGGATCCGCAGATGCGGCAGCTGCTCTTCACCTGTTATGTGACCATTGGGATATCGACGTGCCTCTCAGCGATCTCATGAAGCTCGGAGAGGAATTAGGGGCCGATGTTCCGGTCTGCCTCGAATCGAAGCCTGCCCTTATGACAGGCGTTGGAGAACAGGTGTCGCCGGTGGCTGCTTTACCGCCTCTGTATATCCTGCTGGTTAATCCGGGTGTGCCGGTTGCAACACCAAAAGTGTTTGCCAAATTAAAAATTGTGCCGGAAAAAACCGAGATTCCTGATTTCTCCGGATCTTCCATTGAGGATTTCATTGCTAGGTTAGGGCGATGTCGGAATGATCTGCAGGCAGGAGCGATGGAGATCGCCCCCGCAATCGGTGAGACACTTTCAATCCTGGAGCAATGCGCTGATGTTTTGCTGAGCAGAATGAGCGGGAGTGACGCGACGTGTTTTGGCTTGTTCGAGACGGAAA
>JAESPT010000042.1 GCA_016765515.1 Sneathiella sp.
AAAATTCCCAATATCACCGGTTCGTTTGAAGGTTGCCATAGCCCGGCGAAGTTGATCGGCTTCTGCAGCTGAAAAACCGGCGCCAACCATAGCTATTTTCATGGCCTGTTCCTGAAAAAGAGGAACACCCAGCGTCTTTTTCAAAACGTCTTCCAGCTCTTTTGAGGGATACTCGACGGTTTCAAGATTTTGCCTGCGCCTTAAATAGGGGTGGACCATATCCCCTTGAATGGGACCGGGCCGGACAATGGCGATTTCAATGACAAGATCGTAAAAATTGGCAGGTTTAAGCCGCGGAAGCATGGACATCTGAGCCCGGCTCTCGATCTGAAAGACCCCGATTGTATCGGCTTTCTGGATCATTTTATACGTGGGAAGATCATCGCGCGGAATTTGAGCAAGAGACATGGGGCGGCCATAATGGGTCTTCAAAAGCGTGAAGGCTTTTTGCAGGCAGGTGAGCATACCAAGAGCAAGAACATCGATTTTCAAAATACCAAGGGTATCAAGATCATCTTTGTCCCATTCCACAATAGTCCGGTTTTCCATGGCTGCATTGGAAATGGGGGCCAGTTCATCCAAGGGGCCGCGTGTGATCACAAAACCGCCCACATGTTGGGACAGATGCCGGGGAAAACCGATGAGCTCCCGGGTTAAAAGCAGGGTCTGGGCTAGTGTTGGATCTGAAGATTGAAGGCCGCAATCCTCAATTTGTTCGCTGGCAACCCCTTGAGACGATCGGCCCCATACGCTGGACGCAAGGGCGCGGGTCACATCTTCGGACAATCCCATCGCCTTGCCAACTTCCCGCAGGGCGCTGCGAGATCGGTAGGTAATGACGGTGGCCGCAAGACCGGCCCGGTGCCGTCCGTATTTTGCATAGATATACTGGATTACTTCTTCACGGCGCTCATGCTCGAAATCCACGTCAATATCCGGTGGCTCGCCCCGCTCTGCGGAAATAAACCTCTCGAACAGAAGGTCGATTTCCGATGGATTAACGGCGGTAATGCCTAAGCAATAACAGACCGTGGAATTGGCCGCAGAGCCACGCCCCTGACACAGGATTGGCGGGTCAAGAGATCTTGCATAACGGACGATATCGTTAACGGTCAGAAAATAAGGGGCATAATTGAGGGAGCCGATAAGGGTTAGTTCATGATCTATGGCGGCTTGGACTTTTCCGGGAAGACCGTCCGGAAACCGCTCCTTTGCCCCAATCCAGGTAAGGCGTTCCAACTCGATTTGCGGGGTGGGACTGTCCCCGCTGGGCTCGTCCGGATATTGATAGGCCAGTTCATCCAGAGAAAATCGGCATAGATCGGCAATTTTCTGGCTGCGATGAACGGCCTCGGTGAAGCCTGAGAAAAGCCGGTATATTTCAGCGGGACGTTTCAAATGTCGCTCAGCATTGGACTGTAGGAGAAATCCCGCCTGGTGAATTGTACAATGTTCCCGAATACAGGTGAGCACATCCTGCAGAGGACGCCGATTTGGCATATGATACAGCACATCATTGGTCACAACCGCCGGGCTTTTACAGTGATCGGCAAGAGAGGCGAGAGTGTCCAGACGGGACTGATCATCTCCTTTGAAATAAAGTGACAAAGAGAGATAACACTGGTCTGGAAAGGCGTGTGACAACTGTTTCATTTGCTGTTTAAAGTCTGGTGTGATTTCGTGGGGAGGCATGGCAATAAAAACCTGTCCCTGTCCATGGTTCGTCAGATCTTTGCACGTCAGATAACAGTCTCCTTTGGGCGCGCGCCGATTGCCCACGGTCAGGAGTTTTGTCAGCCGGCTATAGGCGGCTTTATTCGTTGGGAAACAGAGGACTTTAAAGCCATTCATCAAAATCAGGCGTGCCCCTATAATCAATTTGATCCGGGCCAGCTTGGCCGCTTTATGAGCCCGGACAACACCTGCAAGTGTATTGCGGTCTGCAATTGCCACAGCTTTGAGACCAAGCGCGGCTGCACTCAACATCAATTCATCTGGATGAGAACCTCCGTGCAGGAAGCTGAAATTACTGGTAATAGCGAGTTCCGCATAAGGAAAAGAGGGCGTTTTTTTTGTGTTCTTCATGGGAATAGCCCCTGTATATACCAGCGAGGAATATCATTTTTCCGATCATAGAGACCGTCCCGATACAGCCAGAAACGATGCCCCGATTTATCTTCAACCCGATAGTAATCCCGGGTCTGTTTTGAGGTATGGTTTTCTTTCACATTCCACCATTCCGGGGCAAGCCGTTCTGGACCTTCCGCGCGGGTAATATGGTGGTGCAATCGTCGCCATTCAAAGCGCAGCGGTGGCCCATCCGGAACCTCAGCAAGGACGGTGATTAATTCCGGCGGATGGAAAAGCAGAAAAGGACGGAGGGGTTTTTTTTCTTGAGCCTCAAGCCAGGGCGGGCGCTTTTCCGTTATATTGACGGGCACCGCCTGGAATGCTTTTTCCGGGATATAACTTTCTACGGGAGAAAAACGGGTGATCCGGTCAAATCCAAAACGGTTGCCAAACCGATCGAGGAGCTGATCCATATCCTGTGAGGATGCCGGCTGAGGGGCAGTGACGTTCGGTGGCTCTTCTACGTGAGAGAACGTGCTCTGTTCGTCCGCCATCCTTTCCACGTCATAAGCCGCCATGGTCATCAAATCAATGCCAAAACCTGTATCCAGATCCTCATGAAGGCGGGACAGGGTTTCAAAAAAAAGAAGACTGATATGATCTGCCTGTTGGCACAGGCGGCTTGTCCCGATAGAAAGTCTTTCTATATGGCCGTCGACCCGGAAAATCTGCACTTCCAGGTTTCGGGCGCCTTTTTGATCGTTTTTTAAAACATCTTCCATTTTTTTTGCCAGCACCTCCAGGGCCGCCTCCAGGGCACTGACGTGAATGACAGGTTCCTCGAACGGATGGCGCACCTGATAAACCGGCGGCGGGAAAAGAGGGCCAAATATTTCAGGTTCCTGCCCAATCGCTTGATGCAGACGACGGATCAAGATGGGGCCAAAACGACTGACAAGCGGTGCTTCCGGGGCGTGTAAAAGATGACCAATTTTTCGAA
>JAESPT010000043.1 GCA_016765515.1 Sneathiella sp.
ATTTTCTTAACCTGGCCCAGGCACAGGATATGATCATCATCGAGGATGATTTTGAAAGTGAAACAAACTATCTGGGAGAGGCTGTTCCGGCGATGAAAGCCGTGGACCTTGACGGGCGAATTATTTATGTGGGCAGCCTGTCAAAATCCATGTTTCCGGGGTTGCGGTTAGGATACATTGTTGCCAATGCTGACCTTATAGATGAATTGCGCGGACTGCGCCGATTGATGCTCCGTCATGCCCCCAGCAATAATCAGCGAACAACATCCCTTTTTATCTCACAAGGATTTCACGATACCTATATTCGAAAATTAAACCGCGTTTACCTTGAACGATGGAAAGCAATGAAGGATGGGATTGAGACATTTTTTCCGGGAATGAGCATTGAGCCATCCTTCGGGGGAACCAGTTTCTGGTTCAAGGGAGCGCAAGATCTGGACAGTGAAATTCTTGCGCGGCAAGCACGGGAGCACAGCATTATCATTGAACCGGGACATCCTCATTTTCAGGATACCTCATCTCACAAGAATTATTTCCGATTGGGGTTCTCTTCGATTGCAACAGAAGAAATCTCCGAAGGATTACGCAATCTTGCTGCATTGTTGCCGTAGGATATTGATCTGGACTTAATCATTATTAGATTCTGGACCTAACGATATGAAGTGCTATCCTCTACCAAAGAAAGGATCAAAATCCCTATGACTGGGGAGAAGATCAGACCGGATGGAGTGATGAATGGGAAAGAGCACAATTGAAATCGAACCACTTGCAAGTGCATTGGGAGCGACGATACACGGTGTTGATTTGTCGAGGAAACTCTCAGATGAGCAGTTTCAGGATGTTCAGGATGCCCTTGTTGATAATTCAGTCATTTTCTTTCGTAATCAGGATTTATCGCCAGAGCGTCAGCTGGAATTTGCTCATCGATTTGGATCCCCTGAAATTCACCCGATTGTTAAAGGCTCGAATGATCATCCTGAATTGATTGACGTTCTGAAGCCCGCAGGACAAGGCGCTTCTTTTGGTACCGGTTGGCATACGGATAATACATTTTTCGAAAAACCCAGCATGATGACCATGTTGTATGGCATTGAAACGCCACCGATTGGCGGGGATACCCTATGGGCCAGTATGGAAAAAGCCTATGATCATTTATCCGATGGTATGAAAACTCTACTGGATGATCTTGTGATTGTTCATTCGGCAAAAGTAGCCTTTGATCCCCGGACGACAGCAGATAAATATGAAGGAAAGCATTCTCTCAAATATACCTACTCTGACGCTGTGACCAAAGAGGTGGAACATCCCTTGGTCCGCACCCATGATGTGTCTGGGCGCAAGTGCATATTTGTCAATCCCATGTTCAGCATTCACATCAAAGGGATGACAGAAAAAGAAAGCGCGCCGATCCTGAAGTATCTCTATGAATTTTCAACACAGCCAGAATTTGTCTGTCGCTTTCGGTGGGAAGATAAGTCTGTTGCCATGTGGGATAATCGCTGCACACAACATTTCGCCATGAATGATTATGTCCAATATAAACGCCTGATGCGCCGGGTCACTATTAGCGGCAATAAACGACCGTCTTAAGCCGCTTAAAATCCCTCGGAGACAAAAATTAATCAAGGATTGAAAGAGACCGATGCGTACAGCAAGATTTCTTATTTTGGATGGATATCCGCAAGAACACAGGGGCCCGCTCGCCGAAAATCAGGGAACTCTGGCGGGGGAACTTTATGCAAAAACCCTCAAAGCCAACGCTCCTGGATGTGAAACCCATATTCTATATCCAGCCGATGAAGACTGTATCCTTCCATCCGGTGTCGCCTTGACTGACATTGACGGTATTGTCTGGACGGGATCCAGCCTGACTATTCATCATGATCAGGATGAGCGGGTCAGCCGGCAGATCCGCTTTGCACAAGCGGCTTTTGAAGCCGGTGTTCCTATGTTTGGAAGTTGCTGGGCAGCGCAAATGGCCGTAACGGCTGCAGGCGGAAAATGTGCCCCAAATCCACGGGGCCGTGAGTTTGGTCTGGCCCGGAAGATATCTCTGACACCAGCGGGCCGTGGTCACCCCCTGTATGCAGGTAAGAAATCTGTTTTTGATGGATTTACAAGTCATGAAGACGAAGTAACGCATCTGCCCTCAGGGGGAATACTTCTCGCTGAGAATAGCTTTACGTCCGTGCAGGCAGTGGATGTAACCTATAAGGGAGGCAGTTTCTGGGCTGTGCAATATCACCCGGAATATGATCTGCATGAGGTGGCCAGCCTGTGTCGCTGGCGCCGCGAGGGACTGACAGCTCAGGGAAATTTTGCATCGGTGGAAGAGGCTGATGCTTTTATCGAAAAATATGAAAACCTGCACGAAAATCCGGATCGCAAAGATCTCAGATGGCAACTCGGCGTTGATGACGATGTTCTGGATACGGATATACGCTGGCAGGAACTGCGCAATTGGCTCGCAGTCAAAGTTTATCGATAATGTCTTAAAATTATGCAATCACTCGGCAATTCGGATTTTGTCGCTGCCAATGCGATCAACGATTTCCGGGGGTGGCATTTTATCGGTAACCAGTAGGTCAATACGATCAAGATCACATACCTTGACGACACCGGGCCGATTGAATTTGCTGTGGTCAACCGCGACAATTAGCTGGGCTGTTTGCGGAATGACGGCGCGTTTAAATTCGGCTTCCGCCAGATCAAAATCAAGACAGCCCTGGTTCGCATGAATTGCGCCCATGGAGATGATTGCTTTTTGGGTGGTGAATTGACGGGCAAATTCAACAGCCGTTGGGCCGTAGGCTGCACTGTCATCTGAGCGGATTTCACCGCCTGCCATAAAGACTCTGTTGTAATTGCGCGAACAGAGCTCTCGGGCAACTTCTGTTGAGTTAGTGATGACAGTCAAATTCCGATGAGAAATCAGTTCCTTGGCAAAGTAACAGGATGTACTGCCATTATCGATTAAAATGGTCTCTCCATCTTCAATCATATTCGCGGTATATTTGGCAATTTTCAGCTTTTCGTCCCGCTGGTCTTGCAATCGGCTCAGAAAAGGGGGCTCCAATGAGCTGTGAGGGAGCATCACGCCCCCGTGAATCTTTTCGACGGCTCCGGTCGTCGCGAGTTGACGTATGTCACGCCGAATAGTTTCGTCTGAGACATCCAGTTGAGTCGCGAGCTCGATCACACTACAGGATTTTCGAACCTGTAATACGCGCATGATTTCCAGTTGTCTTTTTGATTGCTTGATCATGTACGGTCTTCTTTTTTTAATTGATCGTATATTCGGTATCACG
>JAESPT010000044.1 GCA_016765515.1 Sneathiella sp.
AGACCAAAGGGATGATTGCGCTTGAGCCCCATATCGAAAATCCCAAAGACAGCGCCCTTTTCCAAAATTTTCCAAGTTTCACGAAGAACCATCATGCCATGGATTTCATGTGTGATTATCTAAGGCTGATGACAATGGGCACAGAAAACCCTCATGAAATGGAAGCCTTGATGGACCAGGATCTGGAAACCCATCACAATGAACACCATGCAATTGCCGGTGCTGTCTCATCTCTTGGCGATGCATTGCCAGCCTTTGGAATTGTTGCGGCTGTGCTTGGGGTTATTGTGACAATGGCGTCGATTTCAGAACCACCAGAAGTTCTTGGCGGCCTGATTGGCGCCGCGCTTGTTGGTACTTTCTTTGGTATTTTTGTTGCCTATGGGTTGTTTTCTCCTATGGGAACCAACCTTCAACAATATTTCGATGCTGATGCAAAATACTATGATTGCATGAAGCAGGGTCTGCTTGCCCATTTGCAAGGATATGCGCCGGCAATATCTGTTGAGTTCTCACGTAAAGTTCTCTACAGCCACGAGCGACCCAGTTTTATTGAGGTTGAAGAAGCGTGTAATAACGCACCTACCGTGTAGCGCTGGACAGACGGAAACAGGTTTGAATAATGGCTGACGAAGTCGCACCAATAATCGTTAAAAAAGTAAAAAAAGTCGCTGGTGGTCATCACGGTGGTGCTTGGAAGGTTGCTTATGCTGACTTCGTGACGGCAATGATGGCATTTTTCCTGCTTCTTTGGCTCCTGAATGTAACGGATTCAGCTCAAAAACAAGGTATATCCGACTATTTTTCTCCGACAGCCGCCAGTAAAAGTGAATCCGGATCTGGTGGAATTTTGGGAGGAACCAGCATGCAAACAGAAGGCGCAATGACCTCCAATACAGGTGTCCCATCTGTGGTTTCCAGCATCTCCCCGCCGGAAGAGGGGAAGAAGGATGACGCAGAAGAAGATGGTGCAAGCGAAATTGACGAAGCTGAGTTTCTTGCGAGACTAGCAGCCATAGAAGAGGCCGCTTTTGAGTCTGCTAAAGATCAGATCAAGCAGGCTATTGCGGCAGATCCCGAGCTTGCCGGACTTGCAGACAATATTATCATTGATATGACACCCGAGGGGTTACGCATTCAGATCGTTGATCAATATGATGAAAGCATGTTTAAAAGTGGCAGTGCAACAATCACACATCGTGTCAAACGACTGATCGGAAAAATAGCCAAAGCCATAGAAAACCTACCGAATGGTCTATCAATTAGTGGGCACACGGACAGTTCCGGCTTTGCCAATGCCAGATATTCCAATTGGGAACTCTCAAGTGACCGGGCAAATGCAAGCCGCCGAGCCTTGATGGAGGCGGGGCTAGATCCTGAACGGATCCAGCGGATTTCAGGCAAGGCGGATGTTGATCCGATGATTGAAGATGATCCTTCCAACCCGGGCAACAGGCGCATCAGCATTATCCTGTTACGGGAAACCCCTGTTTTGCCATCTAAACTGAAATAACTAGATTTTCCAGATCATCAATTTTGTATGACGAGCGTCGTGCACGGTCACAGTTCGGTTCGGCTTATGGTTTGGTACAGTAAAACTGTTGCTGATAAATAAACTGCCGGGCTTCATTTCTCCTACCGCTTTGGCATATAGGTCCGGCATGGGGACAGGTGAAAGAAAACAGTAAACCACATCATATTTGCCAAGATCGATTGCCCAAAAACTCTTGAAATAGAATTCCGTATGGGAACGTCTGTCTAATTTCGCGAGCAACCAGGACAGAAGAAAAGGTATGGGCGCAGTTTCATAACCATAAAAATGTTGTTTCGAACGCTTCGAGGCGAGCTGGCGCATTGTTCCGCCAAATCCGCTGCCAAGATCCACCACTTTCAATCCTGCTTTTTTTGGCAACAAATCATCCAATTTATCGACAGTAAGGTTATTCGTCAGATACAGGGGCACCCGGTTAATTACGACATTCCAAAAGATCATCAATAAAAGTGCAAGGAGAACTGGGAAAACCCACAAAGGGAGATCAAGCGCCATGCCCAGAACAAGAAGAGGGGGTGCAACAACCTGGATGCAAACCCACCAGTAAGGCAGGCGCAAAAGGAAAGTAATTGAAGCTGAAAGAGCTCCCTGAACCAGCATTAACCAGAACAGTGGTAGGACATACCCCAAATAATCGTGAAGTTCAGGTCTTAAAAAACTTAGACAGATATAGACAATAAACTGAATTAGTAAGGTGACAAAAATTGGAGGAAGGGATTGAATTTTATTCATATTTTACAATTTATTGAAAAAATTATTCAATCCGCTCGTTCAAGGGTTAGGCAATGCAGTCTGGAACTACATATTCTCCTCAGTTCATTATGAAACATGAGGACCTCGCATTGCAATTCACTTGAATACTTTATGATCACTACCATTTATAAGTTTCACAACACAAACAAATTTATGGTTTCTGAAGACAATTCCGGAGTTCTTGGTGACAGTGAGCAAAGACAGCGAGACATTTATTAACCTCTCTTCCCTGGAAGGTATAAAGGAGCATCACTCAGGCACAGACCGTCCGGAAGACTATGATGGCATTCGACTGAAAAGGATGCTTGCCTATGCAGTTGACTTTATTTGTATATTCCTGATTGGAATTGTCGCAAGTACCGTCGCGGTATTTATGGGCATTATAACCTTGGGTCTTTTGACCCCGATCCTGGCTCTGGGCCTTGCAATGATCCCGCTGGCCTATCACACCCTGACCATAGGCAGCCAATGGCATGCAACCCTTGGCATGCGATTATTCAATATTGAAGTATGTCTGAAAAATGGTGATTACCCTGACTATATTACTGCGTTTTTTCATGCAGGCATTTTCTATTTGACAATAGCCATCACCTCTTCTCTGGTTTTACTGATCTCTCTTTTCAATCCTCGCGGCAGCCTTCTCCATGACTATTTGACCAATAGCATCGTTCGCCAACAAAGAAGCTCTAGAGGCGATCTTTAATTTTCTGCCAAAGGAGCGTGAGATAAAAGAGCGGAATTTGCAGAGCTTTACTCTTCGGAATAATTTTGTGGGGTATTCGACCGAAAATATCAATTCCAGCCATCTCTCCGCAAATAGCTTCCGCCAGAATTCGACTAATAATAGCAGATAGCGGGACGCCCTGCCCCGAATAGCCGTGGGCATAATAGATATTATTGGTTTTTCGCCCCACATCGGGCAAACGCTGACGGGTAGCAGCTAACAGCCCAGACCATAAATACTGCACTTTCACATCTGCTAGCATGGGAAATGTCTTGAGCATATTTCGACGAATACTGTTGTTCTGAAGCCCTGAAGATCCAAAGGAAATGTCCTGTCCCCCGTATATCAAACGCGTATCGGGGGTCATTTTGAAATAATCGAGATCAAAATAGGTATCCGCGACACAGGCCTCGGTTGCCATGATAAATTTCGCTCTTTCCTCACCGAGAGGCCCTGTTGCCAGAATACTACTTTTCACCGGAAGGATTTTATTGTGGCTCCCCACTTCGAGGGTATCTAAATAGGCGTTTCCTGCCAGAACCAGTGCGCCAGCGGAAACGCTACCATTTTCCGTCGACACCAAAACTTTAGGCTTTTCGTCGATTGACAAGGCAGCAGAGTTTTCAAATATCTGCACCCCCGCTTTTTTCGCTGCTTTGGCGAGCCCCAATACATAATTCAGAGGATGTAAGTGCCCCCCTTCCTTATCCAGAAGCCCCCCAACATACCGCTCCCCCGCCAAAAGTACTCTCATCTTCTCTTGGTTCACCCAGCGATAGCTTTCATAACCATAGCGATCCTCGCAAAACGCTTTCTCAGCCTCTAGCCATCTCAGGTGCGATTTTTTCGGCGCAGCATATAGCTCGCCTGAACGCAGATCACAGTCAATGTTATATTTAGCGATCCGACCAAAAAGAATTTCTTTGGCCTGCTCTGAGAAGTCCCATAGTTTCCTAGCATCGTCCAAACCAACAATCTGTTCAGTCTCCATCATTCCCGGAGCATAACCGGAGGCAATTTGCCCTCCATTGCGACCGGACGCTCCATATCCTACTGTTTTGGCCTCCAGTACCGCGACAGACAATCCCCGATCCGCAAGTTCCAACGCTGTTCCTAATCCTGTAAATCCAGCCCCAATAACACAGACATCAACCGATACCAGCGTTTTCAGAACGGGAAACTCCAGTCTTTTATGAGCTGTGTCTTCATAATAATTTAGAGAATTAGTCAAGAAATTTGGCACTTTCTAAAAATAATGGTTTCTGGTTAGATCAATCTTGAAAGATTGGAAACAATGCTCATGATAAGGATGTAACTTGTTTGGAAATCTGATACTTGTCCTCCGGGCTTACTATAGAAACTTTAGTCATTAACTAGGTGAATAATAATAAGCATGATTGAATCACAACTTCATATGTGGCTGGTATTCGGTTTTATCGCCGTCGCAATGTATGCATTTGCGAGTGAAAAGATAGAGTTGGAAATATCGTCGATTAGCGTTATTTCCGGCCTTCTCTTATTATTTTACTTCTACCCTCTTCTGGATCAGCAAGGCAATTCCTTGCTGACATCTCGAGACATATTAGTAGGCTTGGCGGATCCAGCCCTTATCACCGTGTTATCTTTGTTGGTGGTTGGTCAAGGAATTGTCAGAACAGGCGCTCTTGAAAAGCCCATCCGAATGCTTGTTACCTTGCGTCGGCATCACCCTGTATTGGCCATCGCTGTGGTCCTTGGGTCGGTCTTGGTCATCAGTGCCTTCATGAACAATACGCCCGTCGTGGTAATTTTCATACCACTGATGACAGCTCTTGCTGAACGATTACACCGATCAACATCCACTTTGATGATTCCGCTCAGCTACGCATCCATATTAGGAGGGATGACAACCCTTATCGGTTCATCCACAAATCTTCTTGTATCTGCGGCCGCAGTTCAGGCAGGCCAACCTGCTATTAAATTCTTCGATTTTTCTATTCCAGGACTTGTTCTGGCATCTGTTGGTCTTCTCTACATATTAACCGTAATTCCCAAAATACTCCCCGATAGAGAAGCCGTAAAAGACGGTACGACATCACTCTCAGGTAAACAATTCATCGTACAAATGGAAATTTCGCCGGACAGCCCTCTGGTCGGCGAGAAAGCTATCGCCGGTCAATTTCCAAGCCTGAGGAATATTACGATACGATTTATTCAGCGAGATGAGAAACATCTCCTGCCTCCCTTCGACGATATGGCGCTTCGTCCAGGTGATTCAGTGGTGTTCGCCGGAACACGAAAATCACTGACGGATGCCTTCTCTGACAACCCTCAAATTCTTCAAGATTTTCTTGAGATTGACGAAAGAAGCAATATTGAAATTCCAGAACTTCAAAATGTCCGGGATCAAACAATTGCGGAAGTTATTGTAGCTCCGGCCTCACGAATGATTGGACGGGCACTCCACCAGATTAACTTCCATTACCGAACGGACTGTGTTGTCCTAGGTATTCAGCGCCGATCAAGAATGATCCGGACAAGCCGCATGACGGATATCCGGTTGGAATCGGGAGATGTCCTTCTGTTGCTTGGAAAACGTCCAGATATGATGCGGCTTCGTAATAATCCGGATGTTCTTCTTCTGGAGTGGTCCACCCGTGAACTTCCCGCGTTAGCTCTTTCCCTGCGGGCTCGGCTCATATTCGGGGCCGTTGTTCTGGCGGCAGCTTCAGGACTGGTTCCTATTGTCATTGCCGCTGTAGCGGGCGCGACAGCTATGGTTGCTTCAGGCTGTTTAAATATTTTCCAGGCGAGCCGCTCTATCGATCGTCGGATCTTTTTGTTGATTTGGGCCGCATTGGGTCTCGGAACTGCTATGCAGGCGACTGGCGGGGCAAGTTTCATTGCTCAGCAAGTTATCTCGCTTTTCGACGGGGCCGGCCCTGCCGTCATCTTATCCATGTTCTTCTTGCTTGTTGCCATATTCACTAACGTCCTTAGCAACAGTGCGACCGCTGTCCTCTTCACTCCTGTTGCTATTAGCATTGCGACAAACCTTGAAGTAGACCCAATGATATTCATTTTTGCCGTGATTTTTGCTGCTAATTGTTCTTTTGCCACCCCAATGGGATATCAAACGAATCTGTTGGTCATGGGTCCCGGTCACTACAAATTTTTGGATTATTTTAAAGCAGGAGGACCTCTTGTCATACTCCTGTGGATCGTATTTTCAATATTCGCCCCGCTTTATTATGGTTTGGTATAGGTTTTTTAGGAATTTGGCTTGTACTATTTGCTAATATTGAGAAACGCGTTACCCTGATAACTATGACCCAACTGCTTGCAGGCCCCAGATGAAACGAGTCGAAATTCCATCCAGGTTCTTTTTTTCGACTCCTCCCGCCCCCTGTCCGTATTTAGAAGACAA
>JAESPT010000045.1 GCA_016765515.1 Sneathiella sp.
AGTCCGATAAATACGCCGATGGTCGACATGATAACCGCCGTGAGGATCAGGAAGGCGTGATAGAAGCTGTTAAACTGTGTCACCAGAATAATCGCCATCATGAACAGAGCAACACCGAAGGCTTTACCAAGGAAGGCCTGGGCTTTCTTTTGCTCTTCATCTTCACCCTTGAAGGTGTAGCTGATGGCAGGATCCAGGTTGGCGTCGCTCGTCAACCATGTTTCAATTTCCTGCACCTTTTCATTGACGAGAACGCCATCTTTTACATTGGCTTTGATCGTCATAACCCGTTTTGAATCGACGCGTTTGATTGTTCCCACTTTTTGCTTGGGCGACCGGGTTGCAAAGTTGGAAATAGGGATCATCCCCCGATCCGTGCTCACCCGAAGGTTATCAAGCTGTTCAAGGCTGCGATAACTTTCCGGATAACGAATGCGAATTTCAACTTCGTCATCTACTTCGTGCGGCCGGTATTCATGGACTTTAATACCGTTGGTCACCAACTGAATGGTTTTACCAACGGTCGTAACATCTGCACCAAAACGACCCGCCTGAGTTCGATCAACAATAATCTCCCAATCAATTCCGGGAATGGCACGGCTGTCTTCAAGGTCAATCAGGTCCGCTACATTATTGTCCAGATGCTGACGGATTCTGGCAATTGCCGGGCCCAGTTTTTCAGGATAGCGGGACGAGAGTTGGATTTGAATATCTTTACCTGTCGGCGGCCCTGTATCCGGTTGACGTGTTTCAACCGTGATCCCAGCAATATGCTTGGTTCTCTGGCGAATTTCGTCAAAAACGACAGTTGCTTTACGGCGATCCTGCCAGTCCTTGAATTCCATCTGGATGACGCCGATCACATCTTCCGCTATATCCTGACCATCTGATTTGCCGCCGGTTTTGGAATAAACCGAGGAGAAATCGTTCAGTTTCAGGACTTCATGTTCAACAGCCTGAACCAGTTCGTCTTTTTCCAGCGTGGACATATTACCGCGCGCATGGATATAGGCGAGCGCCATTTCAGGTTCAACATTGGGGAAGAATTCCACACCGTTGCCGTTTTTGGCGTAGTACGTTTGTACACCGACCAGAGTGGCGACTGCAATGAGCGCCACTTTCATGGGATGGCGGAGACTGAAGGAAAGAAAGCGGACATACAGACCCGTAGCCCCACCAATTTCTCGGATATCACCGGATTCCGCTGCGGCCAGTGAACTCAAAGTCTTTGAGTTGACCGAGCCGGGCTTTCCAAAAACAGCGCCCAATGTAGGCACAAAGATGAGCGCCATCAGCAGAGAGCCTGTGAGCGTAGTGATCAAGGTAATGGGAAGGAACTTCATGAATTCCCCGACCACACCAGGCCAGAATAGAAGTGGCATAAACACAGCAAGAGTTGTGGCTGTCGATGCAATAATCGGCCAGGCCATGCGTTTCGCGGCAAGGCCATAAGCCTCCACTTTGTCGAAACCTTCCGCCATTTTGCGATCTGCGAATTCGGTGACAACAATGGCTCCGTCAACCAACATGCCGACCGCAAGAATAAGGCCAAACAGAACCACAATGTTGATGGTGAAACCAAACAGGTACAGATAAAGTATCCCGATGAGGAACGATCCTGGAATGGACAGACCAACGAGGCCCGCCGTCCGAACACCAAGCGCACTGATCACGACAACCATCACCAGGATAATAGCACTGATGATATTGTTTTGAAGATCATTCAACATGGACCGAACATCTTCAGATTTGTCCTGACTGAAGGTAACTTCCAGACCGGCAGGCCAATGTTTCTGTTCTTCCAACACAAGGGCTTGAACGGATTCAATGGTTCCAATGATATTTTCGCCAAGCCGTTTCTTGACTTCCAGAACAACAGCGGGTTTTCCGTTCAAACGAGCATAACTGTCGGCGTCCTTAAAGGTTCGCCTGATCGTGGTAACATCACCAAGAGTGACAACACCGTCGCCAGAAACCTTTAAAGGAATGGAGAAGACATCTTCAGCGGTTTCAAACAGGCCGGGAACCTTGATTGAAAAACGTCCTTTACCGGTATCTATGGAACCGGCAGCAACAAGTTTGTTATTGAGTTGAACCGCGGAGATCAAATCCGAGTTTGAAATCTGATAACTCTCAAGCTTTACCGGATCAATGATCACTTCCAGCACTTCTTCCCGGTCCCCGCCGATATCAGCGGCAAGAACGCCAGGAAGGCTCTCAATATCGTCTTGGAGATCTTTGGCAATACGAATAAGGGAGCGGGTAGGGAGATCGCCGGAAAGAGTGACAACTAGAACCGGGAACAATCACACATTAACTTCATGAACCGTCGGGTCATCGGTTTCGTCAGGAAGTTCCCTTTTTGCGATATCAACTTTTTCACGAACGTCATCGAGGGCGGAATCTGCATCAAATCCTGCTTCAAATTCCATCAGAACCGAGGCAAATCCTTCGCCTGCGGTTGATCTCATCTCCTTGACGCCTTCTATCCCGCGAAGTTCAATTTCCATGGGACGGACAAGCAGGCGCTCAGCGTCTTCAGGGGAAATTCCTTCATGTGTCAAAGAGACATAAATGATTGGAATGTTGATATCTGGATCTGCTTCTTTGGCAATATCCGAATAGGCCACAAAGCCAGCGACAAGGATCAGAACCAGAATACTGATGACTGTCCGTGATCGATGGATCGCTGCGTCAATAATGCCGTTCATTATTGTACTCCAGCTGTAACAGTTCTTGGGATGACGGTATCACCAGCACGAACAAATTCCTGTCCAACGACAATCAGGCGGCTTTCCGACGGCAATCCTGTGACCCATGCTCCTTCATTGGAATCAGAAATAACTTTGATGGGATGGAATTGAACAATGTCCTGATCATTGACGGAGCGAACGCCTAGGGTTCCTTCATCATCCAAGGTCAGGAAGGCTGGTGAAATAAAGTGTGCTTGAACTTTTTCTGTCTTGAATGTTGTCTCCGCAGTCACACCGGATCGAAGTTTACCGTCTGTGTTAGAAACGAGAAGCTCAACGCGGAATGTGCGGGTGGCTGCATCCGCAGTTTTTCCGATAAACCGTATTTTGCCAGTGACTTCTTCTCCGGTGATCAATTTCGCTGTGCCTTCATTGCCAACTTGAAGTTTGTTGACATAGAGTTCAGAAATTTGACCGGTTACGAGAAACGGATCTTCGTCGACAATTGTAATGATGACATTACCATCTTTGAGGAAGTCGCCAATTTCAGCAGCCCTCTCTTCGATGATGCCGTCAAATGGTGCGCGGATGATAAGATCGTCGAGACGAATTCGAACTGATTTTGCCTGTGCGTGAGCACTATCCAGTAAGGCTTTGTAACTGGCGAGAGTCGTTTTGGCGCTAAACCCTTTTTTATTCAGGGCTTTAGACGCTTTATATTCAATTTGACGCTGACGAACCAATGCTTCAGCTTCTGCCAATTGGGCAAGCCGATCTTTGACGGCAAACTTGACAAGAATATCGCCCTTTTTGACGCGTTGACCAATATCAACCCGTGTTTCAGTAACCCGGCCCGGTGTTTCCGCGCGGATATCTACCGACCTTAACGTTTCGGTTCTCCCGCGAATGATAACTTCCTGGGTTCTTTCTCTGGCGACGTATGTATGAACTTGCACTTCAGTCGGGCCGGTTTTCTTGGCCCGGAGGGCAGGGGCAATTTCAGAGTCAGTTTCGGAGGCTACCTTGGCAACGGCTTCACTGTTTGATGTGTCGCCAAATTGGCCAGATGCTATCCAGCCTGTAACACCCACGGCAATGATGGTGGCGATGATTACTGAGCGGTTCACGAGATTATCCCTTTACTTGATTTGGTCTGTACAAACATTTTTATTCTGCAGCATTTTGGCTGAGGAGAGATTCAGCTTCGACTAAATGTCTGTTATCTTGCATATACGTGATGGCAGCTTTTCTTACAGTTACGCCAAAACCACATAAAAATTTCTCTGAATGCGAGCGTTTGATATCACATCCTTTAGACAGGACATCAATATTCTGCTCGTAATTTGTTATAATTTCATCGATTAGCTCAGAAACATTGCGCGGTTGCAACAGGTGCGCAAACAAAAGCGTTGTCAGGGCTTCTGAACGAAATTTGTCTTCAGCCGGTTGCTGTTGCAGGTCGTCTAAAAATTTCAACTGACCCTCTGTTGTAATCGAATAGACTTTTTTATCTGGTCGTTTGCTTTGTGCTTCTGCTCGGCAGGAAACAAAGCCATCTTCCGTCAGCTTATTAAGGGCTGGATAGATAGATCCAAAACCGGCATCAAAAACCAGGCTAAGCCTTTCTTGAAAGGCTTTCTTTATTTCATAGCCCGAGGCATCTCCATAGGTCAGGATGCCAAGGCATAGTGTACGTACGTTCATATTTCACCAATTAATTTATCGGTAATCAACAATGTTGGAAGGAGTGCGCCCCTCTACTCGCTGACGAGTTATTCTTTATATCGAACTGATATATATCGGTGCGTAATATGAGTATTTCGTTAATGACTGTCTGTGATGTAAGTCACGAAGACTTGATGACGAGATCACAAGGGTGTGTTTCGTTGCACTAAAGGCGGGAAATGCAAATAAGTGTGATGCAGATTACAGTAGAGATATGATGATATCGGCGGTTATTTAACTCAAATCAACGATTTTTTTCGAATCTGGTCCCAGGAAATTCTAATAGGTTGGGAGATTTCTAAATAGATTTCAAATCAAAAGACGGAAGAAAATTATCTCCCTGGCAATGTGCCTTAATTATAGATAAATGAGCCCCTGCTCCGTTGAAGGCAGTCGCAGTCGGAACGGTTTGCGCCATAACAACGAAGAGAACCGCAAGAAACGTGGCCGTTAGTCCGGATAGAATTTTCAGATACATTTTCCGACCCTCCAATTGCTCAATCTATGTTTTATAGCGAGAGATTGGGTTCATAACAGGTCTGAAAAATGTCATTTTTGTGGCAAGGTATCGTAAGGGATCAGGATCGGCTTTCCCGGCGTCTGCCACGCAGTTCTTGGACGATGATGAATTTTTCATCATTCTTCATATGGGCC
>JAESPT010000046.1 GCA_016765515.1 Sneathiella sp.
GGCATCTTTGGCATTGGTAAATGTTTTCACATTCCCAACGCCCAACCCAAACAAGGTTGAACGCAACAATGACACCATATAGGAGTTGTCATCCACGACGAGAACTGTAAATCCTGTCAGGTCAAATTCGGCCATCCCGATACCCTTTACGCTAACTTATTCAATAATTCTACGATTCGGCGTTGTTCTTCATCATCAAGAGGAGACAAAGTATTTTGCGATACAAGTGTAGCTTTAACAATCAGACTGTCAATCAGGTCTATACCTTTCGCAGTCAAACACAGAAGCATTCGGCGACGATCATTGTCATCTGCACGGGTTTGAACAAGCCCTCGATCTATCAATCGACGAGTAACGCCCTGAATAGTGGCAGGGTCCATTGCCGTCAATCGTCCCAAGTGATTTTGAGACAGCTCAACTTCATCTTTCAGCTTTGCCATAGCCGCAAATTGAGTCGGTGTAATTTGCACATCCGCAAATTGAGTTTGAAAAAGCGAACTGGCACGCTGATGCGCGCGACGAAGCAAATGACCAATTTGTTGTTCCACACGGTAAGGGCTGACAGCTGACGTTTCCTGATTTTTGCTATCTTCCATAAATGTCGGCACTCCTAGAAGGAAAAGCTATTTATTCAGTGATTCGATGAAGTTACACCTTATTGAATTACTGTAATAGCCTCCCCCCCTCGCTCAATCAACTTTATCTCATCATTTTCAACTGAAATTCGGGTAACAGAACAATTATCAGGCCGAAAGCTAACAATTTGATCATTAGCTTCGATTACCGCCACGATTGAATTTATGACCATAAAATGTGAAAAAAAGACTGCGTCCTGTTTTTGCGCCCTTACAATCTTCAAAATGTTTGATCGCCAGTTTAACAAACTATCCGGCTGTTCAGACCAGCGGCTTGCCATTAAAGCAGTCAACCAATTTCGACGTTCTTCAAAGGGAATATGATTAGAGGGGATTTCAGCGATTTCAGAAACGATCTGGCTCGAACTACCCCATAGTTTTTCCAAAGGCACAGCCGTTTCACGAGCACGACTTAGAGGACTTGAATAAATGGAGATAGGGTCAGTCATTCCATCCAATTTCCTTGAAACATCCTGAGCTTGTTGGTATCCCAAGTCACTTAAACCTGGATCTGAAGCCTTGTCCCATGAACTTGCAGCTTCTCCATGACGAATAAAGTATAAATTTACCGACAAAACCCATTCCTTTTTATTTTAGGATGAACCATCCATACGTATTAGGGTATTTTACTATGAGCGAAACAGTTACTAATTCAGTTACATTTTTCATAAAAGAATAAGTTACTTGAAAGATAGTATGCGAGAAAGAGAAAAGGAACACCATTTGAGTACAGTCTCAGCAAACCATTTTTTTATAGACTACACTCTTAGGTATATACAATACGCCTTATTAGACAATTGATACCTTGACCTATACGGGTGTTTGCACTGAAACAATTATTAACCTAAGAAATTCGATTTAGTCTTGTAATGAAACATGCTCAACTAAAGGCATTTCATGCCGTCGCCAAATACGGAGGGTTTACTCCTGCGGCAAGATCTCTGGGACTAACGCAACCTGCGGTAACTCTCCAAGTACAAGCCCTGGAGAGAAAATACGACACACCCCTATTTATCAGACGCGGTCGAAAGGTAGATCTCACACAGCCAGGTATATTACTTCTCAGCCTTTCAACAAGATATTTCAACCTTGAAGAGGAAGCGCACACCTTGTTGTCTTCCATCATGCAATTGAAAGCAGAAAAACTAAGAATAGTAAGTGATATTGCTCCTCGTGTTTTTCCTCTCACCTCTAAATTCAGAGAAAAATATCCGAATATCGAACTCTCTGCATCCATTTGTCAACAACAACAAATTGAAGAAAATCTACTAGACCATTTGGTTGATATCGCACTAACAGGGACTAAACCGGAAGACCCAACGCTTGAGTATCATACAATTAGCGAGGAAAATGTAACCGTCACATTTTCTAAACAATATCCTTTAGATGAAAAAATACCTGTCTCTTTTGAAGAGCTTTGTGATCTTAAAGTATTTATATTTGAAGACACCGATGGCATTGGGAAACTTGAGAAAGATCTCATCAAGATCGCAAATTTTCCAGAAAAAAATATAGTCAAATTTAAAAATCGGGAAATGGTGCTGGAGGCCGTCGCATATAATCAAGGGATCTCTTTTTTATCAGAGCGAGAAGTCAGTCATGATCGTCGACTGAAATCTGTGCCTCTAAACAATTGTCCATTGAAGCGGGTAGACTATTTAGTTTATCACAAGGAAAATCGCAACACACCGCTTGCATCAGCATTTAGAAATACGCATGTTGCTGAATAGGAAGGAAATAGATCAGCAGGCAACCGTAACAAGATTCGGCTTCGAACTCATGGCAAGTTCCACACACATGCCCTCTTGAGCAACGAACGCACCAGACCATTCTTTTGAAGCTTTTTCTGCAATAACATCCATAAAAGCATCGTCATGAGACGGATCATGGTGAAAAATAGCAAGTTGTTTAGCACCAGCCATCTTGCAAAGTTTAACCCCTTCTTGCCAGGTGGAATGGCCCCACCCCTCAAACTGAGGATACTCCTCATCCGTATAGGTACTGTCATAAATGACAAGATCTGCGCCATCTATTAGTTTAAGAATATTTTCATCAACTTGGCCAATAACATGTTCTGTGTCAGTGACATAACACACAGAGGTACCTTCATATTCAATTCGATATCCTGTACCACCGTCAGGATGGTTCAATGGCGCCGTCCTGACATATATGCCGTCTCCGAGGGAAAAACTTTCACCTGCATGGAAATCACGAAACCGAATATTGGCAGAAAGTTCTGCGAAAGGAACCGGGAATGTTGGCTGACACATCTGCGATGACAACACCTGTTGGATACCGCAGGAATGGGCAAGGTGCCCCGCATGTATTTCTATATTCACATCATCCCGATAGACAGGCGCAAAAAACGGGAAACCGTTGATGTGATCCCAATGTGTATGGGATTGAAGGAAGGAATAATCTTTAATATTGCGGTTCAGCAAACAGTTGCCAAGCATTCGAATTCCGGTTCCAGCATCCAGAATAATGACACGATCATCAATATTCAATTCAACGCAGGATGTATTGCCACCATATTTCATGTGGTCAGCAGATGGAGTGGCGATTGATCCTCGCACTCCCCAGAATTTTACTTGTACGCTCATTAAAAATAATTACTCCCACACGTTAGAAGCCTAATATACTTGATTTAGGGACGTATAACGACGATTACA
>JAESPT010000047.1 GCA_016765515.1 Sneathiella sp.
AGACTTAATATGTTGATTTTATTCACTATATTACACATGTTATTACCTCTTTAAATTGTTATAAAATTTAGATACGCACTTTTTATGATATGTTTTAGTCAATTTTGACCTATTCATTCTTTCCAATGGGGCGGGAAAGTGTTTGAAACACCGGAATAGGAATCCAGCCGATATATCCATTCGGTAACTTTGGGGGAAAATGGTTCCGGGCCGTCAAAACCAAGCTGTGACATTATGTTCTTCTTTGTCTCAACAGCCCGTTGAATGATCTTCAATTCAGGAAAAGCAACCGCATCAGCCGCAGTAGGTGTGTCGCCCCTTAAGAAGGGATATCCTTCCAACATTACTTCAAGCTTATTAATCTCATCCGTTAGAATTTCAGCCGCTTTGAAAAGTTCAGGTGTCTTCTTTTCCGCGCCTTCAAAAAAAACGGGGCGAACGACATTATTCTGTGCAGCCCGCAGATATTCGCTTAATTCAAAGGTTGTCTGAAGAATATCAGCAGTTTCATTAATCCTGGATCCAAATAATGGATTATCCGGATAAGCCCGATCCAGCCAAAGAAGCGACGCGATTGAATCTCGGATCGTCACCGGTCCGTCCACAAGGACGGGAACCTTTGCGCGCGGGTTGAGTTTCAGAAATTCTTCAGACGTCAAGTCTCCCTTGGAGAATTCCAGGAGTTGAATATCATAATTCAATTTTTTAAAGGCCAGTCCCAACAAGACCCGCCACCCTCTAGGGGCACCACTGACAGTGTAAACTTTGATTACCATTTTACGCTCCTGCAAAAGTATTTTCTTTGCAGAAGGTATTGATATTAGGTATATTTTAAAAGTAGGCAGTATTTTTGTATATAGGACGAAATATCATACTAATGGAGATTTCCGCATGTTACAGACAACCGGTATGACAAAGAAAGTTTCTGAAGAGGCGGAAGAAATGCCCTGCCCTGTCCCCGTCGTGGTCGATTTGATCGGCGGAAAATGGAAACTCCTCATTCTGCAAATTCTGATTTTTCACGGAACGAAACGATTTGGAGAATTGCGTAAACGTCTTGATGGCGTCACCCAAACCATGCTGACTAACCAGTTGCGTAGCCTGGAAGCAGATGGCCTGGTATCCCGCAAGATTTATCCAGAAGTTCCGCCGCGTGTTGAATATTCGGCCACAAAAGCCGGCATGGATCTAAAACCGGTATTTGAAGCCATGCATCACTGGTGGGAACAACAACCACAGCTTCATCACCGTCTGGACGAACTGGTCGCGAAACTTGGCTGACCAAGGTCAGGATCTATTAAATAGATCGGTACTGTTAGGATATTCTCCGGCAGCATCAGGCGGTTTTGGTTTTATTGATTGGCGCAAATAGCTGAAGTCCTGATGGACTTCAGCCAGTCATAACTTTTATGCGTTGGCATAAGAGGCGTCTTGATCAGTATTTGTCGCCGATTTCGGGTCGGCGGTGATTTCAGTTTTTTCCATCTGGGCCCTCACCTTTGGATATTGTTCCGTCACAAATCTTTGAATATTGTCGATACGGTATGTTAGATGGGGGAAACTTGAAAAAGCCCGTGTCATCCAAGCAAAGAAACTCCCTTTGGAAAGCTCCATTTGTTCCAACAAACAAGAGGTCCTCACCATGTCGGATATTTCCGGACCGACGATGAATTTCTTGAAAACACGGATTGCTGTTTTACTATCACCGCCAATAAAACTCAGACCCAATTGATCACCGGTATATTGAAGGGATCGTTCGTATGGGTATAGAAGAAGATTAAAAATCATCAACTTTTCGATAGAGCTCAGAACCCCCTTCAACCAGAAAAATCTGTAGTGTTTTGCAACAAGTGCCCCGACAAAGCGGCCGACAACAAATCTTATCTCTTTTTGGTGATCAACCCCATCGACCATCGCTGAATTCACCAAAATAACTTTTCGGCGCAATTTGGGCATCATGAGCATATTAAATGAATCTGCCTGATACACATAGGCATCTATATGTCCCTTATAATCAAACGCCTCTTTTGCATCGTTAATGGCATCAAATATATCGGGAAAGGATCTGTTCGATATCAAAACCATATTATTCATACACATGGCAGAGAAAAACCGGGTCGTAAACCAGAGCCCAAAGAGGACAATCGGTATCAATATGAGCAACCCGCCGAATGATGCGACCGTTGCCAGTATACCGATGAGCCCCAGTGGAAGCAGAACAAAGATTGTTAGTAAAAATCTTGATTTTTCCGATGGGTGCCGCATCGCTTTTATGTCTTCTTTACTGAATTTCATAGTATCCCCCAATCATTATAATTTGATCTGGTACTAATAAGGCTTCAGCGGCTATTTTAGACTTTTCTCATCCTTTTAACTGTGAGAATAAACACAATCATTATTCATCAGCGAGAGAAAGGCGTTCTACTCTTGAAATGGGTGGGTAATTGAGACAATCCGCGGCGTCAAACACCACTTCAATCGGGTCAAACGGTTCCCGCACAAGCGCCATGGCAGCCTCTTGTTTCTCGGGTAAGATGTTCGTGCCAAGAGTACAATGAGCCACCCAATTATCAGGACGGTAATAGTCTTCACACAACAGCGGATTAATTCTGGAATGAATTTCCCAATGGAACTCCGTCAGTTCAGTGACATCAGACGGATGGGCATAAAGGACAAGAGGCGAATTTTCAAAACGCCGTATTTCAGTAAATGTTAAAGTGAGTTTCTTTCTTCCATCAAATATGAATTTCGTAACATTCCAAAGCGTCTCCATGTCAATCTCGGGATACATGACGAATGTCAAATGAGGCGGATAATTTAGCGCCTTCATTGTTGGATCCGCTTCAAATACTCCAATTCTCTTCCAAAGTCCTCAATTAAAGATTTGCTGTCACCAGTCGCAACAAGTCCAATCGCCCCTCCCATAACGCCGCCCCTCAGATTGAATACAGCACACTTTATAATCGTAATTTACTATATACGCATCTGCCAGATTTCCAACAAACCAATCAAGTCTTGTTGCTAACCAAAGGATCCATGAGAATAATTGGCAGTAAATTTATCAAACGCCATTTCGGCCAGGCCGTCAGCAACGGAGCTAAATTCGTTGCCGCCTCTTATCTTGTCCGCGCCAAACAGATCGATAAATATCTGACGAACAGCAGGTGTATGAGAGGTTCCGCCAGTCATAAATACCTGATCAATTTGACCGCTTTCAATCTCCGCATTTTTAAGAACATCTTCAATGCTGGTCTCAATTTTTTCCAGCTCATCCCTTATGCAAAGCTCAAATTCCTGCCGGGAGAGCGGTATTTCAACATCCAGTCCGATTTCCTTAAGATCAATCACAGTCGTTTGTTGACGAGACAGCTCTTCTTTTGCTTTCAAGACCAACCGATTGATCTGAAACAGAAGTCCTTCTTCAATGATGTGAACCAGCCTTTTAATCTTTTCTGGCTCATATGAATGACGGCACAGGCTCTTCCAATATTGAAGATCCTTCTTGTTCTGCATAAGTGCCATCCGGTGCCACATGAAATTACCCGGCTGCCAGGGAACAGGAACACTTTTACCAAAGGAGTCGTATGAGCTGCCCTTGCCCAACATGGGGGCAATGGCAAAATCAAAGATCTTGGCATCGAACCGGTCTCCGGCTATACCCACCCCGGAATGTGCAATAGGCTTATAACGCCGTTCAGCCCCCTCTTCCAGTTTCAGTATAGAGAAATCACTGGTGCCACCGCCAAAATCAGCGACCAGAACAAGTCCCTTTGCGTTCCCGGATTTTCCGAATTTGTAACCGGCAGCGGCGGGTTCATAGGCAAATTCCACATTTGATAGACCGGCCCGTTCAAACGCCCGTCCCAGACGTTCCAGTGCCAGGCTTTCATCGGCGCGCGCACCGGCGAATACGACCGGGCGTCCGGCGACAACGTTTAGCTCACTCTGCGTTAGCGATATTTCTGTTTTTGCCAGCAAGTCCTGCAAGACATGGGCGATCATGTCTTCAATGGACAATTGCCGGCTTAAGATCTGTGTCCGACTGAAACTTTTATCCCCCAGATAATTCTTCATGGACATGATCAGCCGCTGATCGGATCCCCATTCCAGATAATCGGAAATACCGTAGGGACCGGAACTATGGTCCAGGACAGGCATCCCCTGCTCATCTTCATCCCAGTAACAGATCAGGGATCGAAAATTGCGGCTGTCCCCCAAATCAGAGTTAAAACTATGATGAATTCTCTCGCCCGATGGCGTAATTGTGGTGATAACCGTATTGGTCGTGCCAAAGTCCAAGCCGACACTGTAAGTATTGGTTGTCATAAATTCTCTTTAATGATTGCAATTGCAAATAGCTCAGGGCGGCGGTCAGCACTAATCGGTATTGTTTGAACGATCTCTCTTTTTCATTGAGATTCCTTTAATAATCCCCTGAAATGCCCGAATATCAGATTCCATCAATCCGAAACGCTGAAACATGTTGCGCATATTTTTCAAAATCACCGGTTTTCGCGGCATCATATTCTCAAAATACCCGGTCGCGTCCAATTCCCGTTCGATCCGCGCAAATAAATGACCAAGCTCTTCCTTGGTCGCCGGACGCTCTTCATTTCGAAGAACCACTTCAGGCGTCGTGTCCGCGCTTAAAAACCATTCATACCCAACGATTAAAACAGCCTGAGCCAGGTTAATGGACGTAAAATCAGGATTGAGGGGAACCGTAATAATTGTATCCGCAAGAGTGACATCGTCACTGGAAAGTCCTGAACTTTCCTTACCGAACAAAATGCCACACTCCTCATTAGCGGTAAAAAAAGATCTGAGTTCAGTTGCCGCCCCTTTCGGTGTTGCCACATGTTTGATCATATCCCGGGGCCGAGCAGTTGCCGCATAAACATGCTGCAAATCGGCGATTGCCTCTTGAGTGGTGCTAAAAACCCGGGTGTTTTCGATAACACTGTCCGCACTGGCCGCCATAGCAACGGCCCGCTCATTGGGCCAGCCATCCCGCGGGGCGACCAGACGCAGATCCGTCAGGCCAAAATTCAACATTGCCCGAGCAGCCGCGCCTATATTCTCCCCCATTTGAGGTTCAACAAGGATAATTGCCGGGCCCATATTCGCCGCTGTCATGAAATTCTTCTACCCTTCGCGTTACGTACCGGCCGGGGCGCCATCGCGCATTAATTTATAGGTGATGCTGTCAATCAGCGCCGCAAAGGACGCGTCGACAATATTGGGCGATACACCAATGGTGAACCAGCGGCGGCCGCTGTCATCTGTGCTCTCAATAGAAACGCGGGTGACGGCTTCTGTGCCTGTTGTCAGGATGCGCACTTTAAAATCGACAAGGCGCAGGTCATTCAGATAATCGGAATATTTTCCAAGATCTTTACGAAGGGCGGTATCCAGCGAGTTGACCGGGCCATTGCCTTCTGCAACAGACATATACCGTTTGCCATCTACGACAACTTTAACCACGGCATCGGAGACAGAAATCAATTCGCCTTTTGCGTTATGACGCCGCTCCACCTGAACCCGAAAACTTTCAACATCAAAATAATCAGGAACTTGCCTCAGACGTCGGCGGGCCATCAATTCAAAACTGGCAAGCGCTCCATCATAGCTGTAACCGCGGAACTCGCGCTCTTTGACCTCTTCCAACAGACGGTCAACTTTGGGGTCTTTAGGATCAATTTCAATACCCATATCCTTGAACTGGGCCAGTAAATTGGACCGGCCAGCCTGACCAGAAACCGGGATGACCCGTTTATTGCCAACAAGAGACGGTTCAACATGTTCATAGGTCCGCGGATCTTTTTGCACGGCAGACACGTGTAATCCGCCTTTATGGGTAAAGGCCGACTGCCCAACGTAGGCTTGATAGCGATTAGGCGCCTTGTTCAACACCTCATCAAGTAACCGAGAAACCTGGGTCAAATTACCAAGTGCCTTAGCTGATATTCCCGTTTCA
>JAESPT010000048.1 GCA_016765515.1 Sneathiella sp.
ATTTGGCCTTGGTGTCCTTTTGCAAACCAAACAGGTGAAGAAGATGGTGTCGTCCTATGTGGGCGAGAATGCAGAATTCATGCGCCAGTATCTGTCTGGTGAATTGGAGCTGGAATTCAATCCACAAGGTACGCTTGCTGAAAGAATGCGTGCTGGTGGTGCCGGTGTTCCTGGCTTCTACACCAAAACGGGTTACGGGACTTTGGTTGCCAAAGGCAAGGAAGTGAAAGAATTCGATGGTGAGAAGTATGTATTGGAGCGCGGCATCGTTGTTGATCTTGCTATCGTCAAAGCCTGGAAAGGCGATGAACACGGTAATCTGATTTATCGCAAAACAGCCCGCAATTTTAACCCGCTCGTTGCGACATGCGGTAAAGTAACGGTGGCTGAAGTTGAAGAAATGGTGTCCGTTGGCGAACTGGACCCGGACAACATTCATACACCGAGTATATATGTGCAGCGCCTTTTAAAGGGTGAGCATGAAAAACGTATTGAACAACGGACCATCCGGGAAGCCTGATAGAGGGAGAATAGCTAATGTCTTGGGATCGTAACCAAATGGCTGCCCGCGCAGCTCAGGAACTTGAAGATGGAACCTATGTGAATCTCGGAATTGGTATTCCGACACTGGTTTCCAATTATATTCCAGAAGGTGTTGATGTAACTTTGCAATCAGAAAATGGCATGCTGGGTATGGGACCTTTCCCGACCGAGGATGAAATTGATGCTGATTTGATCAATGCCGGGAAACAAACAATTACGGAATTGAATCGCACAAGTTACTTTAATTCCGCCGATAGCTTCGCCATGATCCGCGGCGGCCATATCGCTCTTTCCATTTTGGGAGCGATGGAGGTTTCTGAAACAGGTGACCTTGCCAACTGGATGATACCAGGGAAACTGGTGAAAGGCATGGGCGGCGCCATGGATTTGGTCGCTGGCGTTAAGCGGGTTGTCATTATCATGGATCACACCAATAAAGCCGGTGCAACCAAACTCCTGAAAGAATGTACCTTGCCGCTTACTGGTAAGGCTGTGGTGGATCGGGTCATTTCTGGACTCGGTGTTTTTGATATTGTTGAAGGTGGTTTGAAAGTGGTTGAGCTCGCGCCTGATGTGACCATGGATGAAGTTCTTGCAAAAACCGATGCGACGATAGTCGACTAGGTGTCCGCTGTATAATTGCGATTAAGGGCTGCTTTTTGGCGGCCCCTATTTGCGTTAAAGATTTGTTTTAAATGCACAAAATTATGTTTGTTCTGAGCGCAGGGCTGCCTTGCAAAGTTTGTTCTTTTAGTTTGTTAGCAAGCAAACTAATATCCGCCAATGATTTCTCACCGTCTGATTCTACGCCCCTTTTTTGAGGCCCCTGCCGCTTTTCAAGCGGCTATTTTAATGATTATCGGTTGTGCTTTTCTGGCAATATTGGGCGGATTGATCCGGTCTATGTCGGATAGTGGCATGCCGGTTTTCGAAATCGTCTTTTTGCGCAACCTTGCAGGTTTGATAGTTCTGGCGCCGTGGTTTATGAAAAACGGCATCTCAGGCCTTAAAACCCAACGCCCCAAACTATTTTTAATTCGCGGCTTTTTTGGATTTGCCTCCATGCTTGCCTGGTTTTACACGGTTTCTGTTATTCCGTTGGCTGAAGCGGTTGCGCTGAATTTCACGGCTCCAATCTTTGGCACCTTGCTTGCAATAATTGTCCTGAAAGAAGTCGTTCGCTTGCGGCGCTGGATGGCCATATTGGTGGGGTTCATCGGAGCCATGATTATCTTGCGGCCAGGAGCCATTGAGATGAGTATGGGAGCCTATGCCGCAATTTTTGCAGCAGCGACAATGGCTTGCTCCGTTACGTGCGTAAAAATGCTTTCCGCGACGGAAAGTACCCCGTCCATTGTTGCCTGGACTCAAATCATTATTCTGCCGATGTCCCTGATACCGGCACTACTCGTTTGGCAAACTCCCACCATAGACCAACTTATCCTGATCGTTGGCATCGGTATATGCGCCACATTGGGACATTTGTTTTTTACGCGCGCTTTTGCTCTTGCCGATTCCACTTATGTTCTACCCTTCGATTTTTCCCGTTTGGTCTTCTCTGCGATCATCGGTTTTGCGTTTTTCAGTCAGGAGCCAGATGCCTACGTTTGGATCGGAGCGGCTGTTATTTTCATTTCATCCATCTACATTGCCATGCGAGAAGCCAAATTGAATACCAGCGGCAAAGGTAGTAAAAGTGCAGGCAATGCCAAGGCGACAGCTGAAAAACTAGGTCAGGGTCAGTGAGTGATAAGGCACGAAACGCTGAGAACTGGCTAAATTTATGGGAAAGCATTCCCGATAACGGCAAGGGGATGTTGTGGACACTTGCCGCGGGCTTCCTTTTTTCCTGTATGACCCTTGGGATCAAATATCTCGGCCAGGAGATGGACAGTTTTCAAATCGGTTTTATACGGGCTTTTTTCGGGCTGATTGCCATTCTGCCCTTTGCACTTCGGCGCGGCTTCGCTCCGCTTCGCACAAAAGTCTTCAAAATGCACCTTGCCCGCTCGTGTGTCGGGATTACCGGTATGCTGTGTATTTTTTATGCCATAACCCATATGCCCTTGGCTGATGCTGTCGCACTGACATTTACCAGGCCTCTGTTTTTGATCCTTCTTGCTGTTGTGTTCTTGGGAGAGATTGTGCGCTGGCGCCGCTGGTTAGCGACGCTGGTGGGTTTTGTTGGCGTCGTGATTATGGTGCAGGCTAATGCAGAAGTAGGGCTTGCATCCGGTGTGGCTCTTTTCGGGGCGTTGATGGTCGCTTTGGTCTCTGTCTTTTTAAAGAAATTGAGTAGAACAGAAGCGCCAACCACCATTATGTTTTATTTCGGTGTGATTGGGTCCTTAATTTCTTTTGTGCCGGCATCTCTGGTCTGGATAACACCCACATGGGAACAATTGGCAATTCTGGCAGTTGCGGCGTCTTTCGGGTCAGGGGCAAATTTTTGCATAATTCGGGCCTTCAGTGTTGCTGAGGCCACTGCGGTTGCCCCTTTTGATTACACACGCCTCATCTTTTCAGGCATTCTGGGTTTTATTCTGTTTTCTGAGATCCCCAGTGGTTGGATGATTGTCGGAGCGGGAATAATTGTAGCATCCAGCTTATATATCGTCCTGAGAGAAGCTGGATTAAATAAAACTGAGACATCAAATGAGAGTGCAAACACTAAGCCCCGTACTGTCGCGTCGGAGCCAAAGAGATGAAGGGTGGCGTGACTGTCTCAGGGCGATGGCTAATTTATTGGGCGACGATCCCGGATAACGGGAAGGGTATTTTATGGACCCTCGCGGCCGGGCTTCTTTTTACCTTTATGAGCCTTGGGATCAAATATCTGGGCCAGGAAATGGATAGTTTCCAAATTGGATTCTTGCGGGCGTTCTTTGGCTTAATTGCTATTCTGCCGTTTGCATTAAGACGGGGGATCACGCCGCTTCGAACGAAAGTGTTAAAATTACACTTTGTTCGTGCGATCTTCGGGATTACCGCGATGTTGTGTATTTATTATGCAATTACACATTTACCACTGGCTGATGCGGTAGCCCTCACCTTTACACGGCCTCTATTTCTTATTTTCCTTGCCGTTCTTTTCCTTGGTGAAAAAGTCCGTTGGCGCCGTTGGGCCGCGACCTTGGTCGGATTTGTCGGGGTTTTAGTGATGGTGCAATCAAATGCAGAAGTTGGACTTGCCTCTGCTATCGCCTTGTTGGGAGCCCTAATGGTTGCGCTGGTCTCGGTCTTGCTGAAGAAACTAAGCAGGACTGAAGCTCCTACGACGATAATGGTTTATTATGGAGTTATCGGTTCTTTAATTGCTTTTATACCTGCGTCACAAGTTTGGGTAACCCCTACTGGAGAACAGCTTGTTATCCTTGTCGGTGCAGCGATTGTCGGATCAGCGACTAATTTTTGCATGATCCGGGCTTTCAGCATAGCTGAGGCAACTGCTGTTGCGCCTTTTGACTATGTGCGTCTTATTTTTTCCGGATTTTTTGGTTTTATACTTTTTTCTGAAATTCCAAGCGAATGGATGGTGCTTGGGGCCGGGATTATTGTGGCGTCCAGCTTATATATTGTCCGCAGAGAAGCAGGTCTGAAAAAACAGACCCAAAGTATCCCCGATACTAAAAGATAAGTCCCTTTTGAACGGGGCTAATTGGAGGTCTCTTGTTTTTCTTCAATTAAATGACGTTTCACAATGGGGATTTGAGTCACAAGGAAAACAACGTTAAGGGCTAATATGCCGTAGACCCTGAAGATCACCCACAGATCTGTTGAAACATACTGGCGAACAATCTCATTGGTCACGGCAATGGCGATCATAAAGAGACCCAGCCGAAAGGTGAGTTTTTTCCATCCTTCATCGTCTATGTCTACCATCGTGCCAAAGACGAGCTTGAGCAAGGATTGTCCCCAGAATAAACCGGCCAAGAGTGCAGCTCCGCAAAGGGCATTGGTAAGGCTCACTTCAATTTTGATAAACTCTTCATCTCCTAAGAAGAGAGTAAGGCCACCAAACACCAGAACAAATAACAGGGAAACGCTGGGTAAAATCGGTATTTTATGGGTTAGCAACCATGACGCGATAAAGGAGACTGTGACAGAGACAAGTAAAACACCGGTGGCGACAAAAATATCACTCAGTTCATCGGCAACGAAAAACAAAATGAGGGGCCCAAGGTCAATAACTAACTTGAGAAGAGGTGATATTTGTTTTTCAGACTCTTTTGAGTTCTTACTCATTTTTGACTTTTCCTCGCGGATAAATATCAATTATTAGATGATTGCGTTCAGGACCCTATCAGCAGTTTTGGTATTTTCCAAGTTTCTTGTGTTAAAGGGCGGGCGATTAACAGTCGTCAGTCAACCGCCTCTTTATTTTCCTCCTTTTCAAGGAAGATACGTGCTTTTTGTCGGTGCTCATTGGTAATGTATTTCTTCACAGTCGCCATTGCTGCCATTAAAACACTGGCATCGTCTGTAAAGCCCAGCGCCGCAATAAAGTCCGGGATGACGTCAACGGGCATAATAAAATAAGCCAGGGCGCCAAAGAGGACAGCTTTTACAAAAGCAGGGCTTTTCCCATCCATGGCACAATAGAAACTGGCGGTAACGTCGTCAGAAAACGGGATTTTTCCAATATTGCTGCGTAACTTCTGAGCAAAATCCCGCATGACAAGCCGTTTGTCACTTCGCATTTTATCCGCATCAAAGGCAGAAATGTCATCTTCATCTGTTTGCATAGTCTTGTATATGATTATCGGGCAGGACATTGCAATAAGCGGTGCTTTTCTTTTTGCTCAGCTCCGTGTATTCAGGGGCATCATTTTTAAAACACAGGTTAGAAAATCAGGAGACTGAGAATGGATATTAGCGGAAAAGCTGCCATTGTAACCGGCGGTGCGTCCGGTCTTGGTGCCGCGACGGCTCGCGCGCTTGCGAGCGCCGGTGCAAAAGTTGCGATTTTTGATATGAATGTTGAATTGGCTAAAGAAGTGGCCTCGGAAATTGGCGGTATTGCTGTTTCGGTCAACGTATCAGATGACTCCTCTGTCGAGGCGGCCTTTATCACAGCGCGGGACGCTCATGGTGCTGCCCGTATTCTTGTTAATTGTGCGGGCATAGGTCCTGCCGCAAAAACCGTCTCCGGCCGGGGGATGCATCCGCTTGATAAATTTGAGCAAGTGATCAGTGTGAACCTGATTGGCACCTTTAATTGTCTGCGCCGGGCAGCCGATGATATGTCGAAAATGGAGGCTATGGAAGGCGGGGAACGGG
>JAESPT010000049.1 GCA_016765515.1 Sneathiella sp.
TCAGATTTTAGGGGCCGCCAATTCAGCTGGTGGCGTGAGGCCAGAGGTAGACCTGCATGTTTTCCGGTTGATGTTAATCGGCTCGTTAAATGCAACTTTGGAATGGTTCGATCCTGAGCAGGGAAGTGTTGAAAATCTTGCTGAAAATTACACCCGCATTTTTATTGATGGCCTGATGGAAGATAAATAATGGCAGTTCTGAATAGTCAGATTGATCCACGATCAGATTTATTCTCTGAAAACCAGAGATACTATGACGCTTTATTGAAAATCTGGTCTCAGCGTATGGACGAGGCAACGTCCGGGGGGCGAAAGTCACTCATTGACCGTCATCATGCGCGGGGGAAAATACTGGTAAGGGATAGAATTGATCGCCTTGTCGATGCTGGGACAGCCTTTCTGGAGTTCTCTCCCCTTGCCGCATGGGGACAATATAAGAATGAATTACCCTCTGCCGGTATTGTTACAGGGATTGGCATAGTCTCCGGGACACCTTGTATCATTATTGCCAATGATGCGACCGTTAAGGGCGGGTCCTTTTTCCATGAAACGGTCAAAAAACATATTCGTGCTCAGGAAGTTGCTGAAGCGCAACGATTGCCGGTTCTCTATCTTGTCGATTGCGGCGGGGCCTATCTGCCGGAACAAGACCGTGTCTTTCCGGATCGCGATCATTTTGGTAATACTTTTTACCGTCAATGCGGATTGTCGGCGGCAGGGCTGCCTCAGATTTCTATTGTTTTTGGTGGATGCACCGCCGGAGGCGCTTATATTCCAGCTCTCTCCGATCAAGTGATTATGGTTGAAGGAAACGCTAAAATTCATCTCGGGGGACCTTCAATTGTAAAGGTCGCCATTAATGAGGTGGTTGATGGCGAGACCCTTGGCGGCGCAAAAATGCATACAACGATATCCGGTGTCTCTGATCATTTGGCCGCCAATGAAGTGGAAGCGTTAGCGCGCCTTCGCGAGATCGTTGCTGAACTCAATATGGAGCGACTGGATATTGCGCCCAAAGACCCCAGCCCTGAGCCGGTTTTCCCACGTAGTGAGCTAACAGGTGTTGTCAGTCATGACCGGAGAATTCCCTATGATGTTCGTGAAATCATTGCTCGAATTGTCGATGGCAGTGCCTATCAGGAGTTTAAGCCGGAGTGGGGAGAAAGTCTGGTGTGCGGCTGGGCAAAAATTCACGGGCAACCGGTTGGAATACTGGGCAACAATGGTGCCCTTTTCTCAGAGTCTTCGCTGAAAGGGGCGCAGTTCATTCAGCTCTGTGATCAGCGGGACATACCGCTTCTCTTCCTTCACAATATTACCGGTTTCATGGTTGGAACCGAGGCCGAGAGGGGCGGGATCGCAAAAAATAGCGCCAAATTTGTCTATGCCATGTCCACGGCACGTGTTCCGCGCTTATCCGTGATTGTTGGTGGTTCATATGGCGCGGGAAATTACGGTATGTGCGGACGTGGATTTCGCCCAGATTTTCTTTTTGCCTGGCCGTCTGCGGAAGTTGCGACCATGTCTGCCGATATTGCGTCCAACGTCATGTTGGAGTTAAGGCGCAGTAAGGCCGCCGGAGAAGACGTGCCACAGGAGGAATTGGACGTCATTGAAAAAAGCGTTCGGGATCAGTATGGCGAACAAAGCGATCCATATTACGCAACATCAAGGCTTTGGGATGATGGCATCATAGCGCCAGATCAAACACGGGATGTCTTAGGACTGTGTTTGACGATCGTTCGCTCAACGCCAAAAATCGAAAAATATACGCCTGTTTACCGTATGTAGCGCCGGGAGGAATATGGATGTCTTTTGATACAGTTCTCATTGCAAATCGCGGCGAAATCGCGGTGCGCCTTATTAATGCCTGTAAAAGTCTTGATTTGAAAACGGTTGCCGTTTTTTCTGACGCAGACAGAAATGCTCCCTTTGTCACTTTGGCTGATGAGGCAATTCACATCGGTCCGGCTGAAGCCGCCAGTAGTTATCTTGATATGGATAAATTGGTGAGAGCTGCGCAAACCGCAGGCGCAGATGCAATCCATCCGGGATATGGATTTTTGGCTGAAAACGCTGTCTTTGCAGAAAAATGTGGCAAGGCCGGTATAATTTTCATTGGTCCAAGGCCTGACATCATAAAAATGATGGGATCGAAAATAGAAGCAAAGGCTGCCGCGATAAAAGCCGGTGTTCCTGTTGTCCCAGGATATCATGGCTCAGATCTGTCTGTTGAAACCTTGAAACGAGAAGCACAAGCAATCGGGGTGCCGCTGATGATTAAGGCCAGTGCCGGCGGCGGCGGACGCGGCATGCGACTCGTTCAAAATCTTGAATTGTTCGAAGGCGAATTGAGGCTGGCACAACAAGAGGCACTGTCTGCATTCGGTGATCCCGCTATTCTTTTGGAACGGTATATTGAGAAGGCACGTCACATTGAAGTGCAAATTATCGGCGATCATCATGGAAATATCGTTCATCTGTATGAGCGGGACTGTTCCGTTCAGCGGAATCATCAAAAAATAATTGAAGAAGCGCCGGCGCCTAACTTTCCTCAGTCTGTGCGATCTAGAATGTTTGACGCAGCGCTTTCTCTTTGTTCCGGCATTGGATATGACAGCGTGGGAACCGTTGAGTTCATGTACGAACCAGGGAAACAGGAATTTTATTTCCTTGAAATGAATACGCGACTTCAGGTCGAGCATCCGGTGACTGAAGCCGTCACGGGCATTGATATCGTCCAATGGCAAATTCGGGTGGCGATGAAGGAGAGCATTCCTTTTAGCCAAAATGAAATTCAGTGCCGAGGCTGGGCGATTGAAGCGCGTGTTGCAGCCGAAAATCCGGCGGAGGATTACAGGCCTGAAACAGGAACTTTGGAAGTTTATGAAGAACCGACGGGGCCGGGGGTGAGAGTAGATAGTGGTATTCAGCGCGGCAGTGAAATTTCACACTATTATGATAGCATGTTAGCGAAAGTCATTGTCACAGCCGATAGCAGGGACGCGGCCATCCGCCGTCTGAAACGCGCAATCAGTGCTTATAATATTTCTGGCGTAACAACAAATATCCCGTTTCTGGCAGACGTGCTGAACCTTCGTTCCTTTGAAGAAGGTGACCATCATACAAGTATTTTGGAACAAGAATTTGCCGACGGTTGGTGCGAACCCTCCCTGGAGAAAACTCATTTGGCGGAAGCGGCACTTGCAGGTTATTTGGGGATTGCTCCAGTCTCCAACTTCGGCCCGTGGCATTCACTCGGTGCCTGGCGGGGAACGGCGGGGCGAAATTCAACAGGTGCGACCTATTTAACATTACGATTTTCAAGCGGAAACGATCTGCATGTCGTGGTGCGTGGTTCAAACGGTGATTACGAAGTCTCTCTAGAGGGCATTGTTATTTTGCGTGCAACACGGGCCTCTTTTGACGCGGGGATATTGTCCTACGAGCAGGAAGGACGCCTCTTCAGCAGAAGCATATATGTGTCAGGGCAACGATTGAGTGTCCATTCCGCTGCCGGAATGATGGATGTTGACCTTCTGTTGCCGGAACAGGTCTTTCTGGTAGGCAAGAAAAATTCTCAAAACGGGGGCAATCAAATATTGGCTCCCAAGCCAGGGCTTGTTGTCGATATTTTGATTTCAGAAGGA
>JAESPT010000050.1 GCA_016765515.1 Sneathiella sp.
ATAATTCTTCCAGCATCGCGACCGCCGCCAAGGCCTGATCCAAAGGGATATCCAAAAGGAAAGTCGAATGCCAGTAAAACATTGCCTGTTGAATCCTGCGCTAACTTGAAAAGCTTTTCCATACAGGAATGACGAGTCCGGAAATATTCTTGGACTTCTGGTTCGCCTTTTTTCTTCCAGGCTATCCAGCACCGATCAGCGCTTGGTTTTTTTGGTCCCGGTTTTGTTGCTGCAGACCAGTCGATTACAACGATGAGATCAAAGATGACGTATTTTTCCTCATAATTGGAGCCTCTGCAAAAAATCGAGTAAGATGCAATATTATGACGCTGAACGATAGCGCACGAACGGACCATGAAAATGACAAATTGTCTAGCAACATAGAAGGCAAACTTTGTCATAACGGTAGGAGAATGAGATGAAGCGTAGTTTATTGGCAGTTTGTTTGGCGGCGATGTTGATGGGAGCTGGGCCGGTCAGTGTGCAAGCAGAAGAAAAAGGCGCAGATGAACTTGCTCTTGAAGGATTGAATAAATTAATTGATGCCTTGAGCGTATTCATTGATGCAATTCCGCAATATGAGACTCCGGAACTTCTGGATAATGGCGATATAATTATTCGGCGAAAGCAAAAGGAAGAGAAAATGGAAAAGAGCCCGGGGATTGAGAAAACAGCGACCTGATTTTTCAGCGATTGAATTTTACTGCGGGATTCGGATAGTTGTGAATTAATCTCCGATTTATATCTTGGTCATCGAAGTACACGGGCGGAGAATTATGATGAACAGGCAAGAAATGACAGCAGCAGTATTTTCTCGTGATAAAGAATGTGACGGTCGTTTTGTTTATGCTGTGAAAACAACGGGTATATACTGCAGGCCCTCCTGTCCTTCCAGACATGCGAAAGTCGAGAATATAATCTTTCTGGATTTACCGGAATTTGCTGAGACAAAGGGTTTTCGGGCTTGCAGGCGGTGTCGACCTGATTTGGCAAATGTGAAAGATCCCTTATTGTCCCTGACACGCCAGATATGCGGGATGATTGAACGTCATTTGGACAATCAATCTGGAGAAAAGCTCTCTCTTGTCACTTTTGCTGCTGAGACTGGCTATAACGAAGATTATCTTGCGCGCAGTTTCAAGAAGATCATGGGTATCAGTCCTTTCGATTATTACGACACGTTGCGCAACAAAAAACTCAAAGAGAATTTGCAAAAGGGCGAACCCGTGTCTGAAGCCGCTTATGGGGCCGGGTTTGGGTCCTCAAGCCGATTGTATGAGAAAGCGAATGAGCGCCTGGGAATGACCCCGGCCTCCTATGCGCGGGGCGGAAAAGGGGCTGAGATCGCTTATACAATCGTCACATGCTTTTTGGGAAAGATGCTGGTTGCTGGAACCCGAAAAGGCATTTGTGCTGTTTATTTTGGGGATAAAGATGACGCTCTGATAGATGAGTTAAATGTTGAGTTTCCCAAGGCAGAGATTGCACCGGAAATTGGAAAACTGGCGGAATGGACAAACAAGATTACGGATTTTCTGGAAAAAAAATCAGCAGTTATTCCGGAAATCCCACTGGATATGTATGGGACAGCATTTCAGCGGCGTGTCTGGCAGGAATTGTTGAAAATTGCCCCTGGTGAGACGAAAACCTATAAGGATATCGCGATCGGTATGGGGAAGGATAAATCTTCCCGGGCGGTTGGCCGGGCCTGTGCGACCAATCCAGTTTCCCTTATTGTTCCTTGCCACCGTGTCATCGGCACGGACGGTAAATTACACGGTTATCGCTGGGGGCTGGAGAGAAAAGAATTACTGCGTAGCTGGGAATTCGCTCAATAGACGTGTTTTATTCTGGAATGTTTTTTAAGGCATCATACCCTAATTTAAGCTGCCTGTTCCGGGGAAGGCTTTTTAGGTAATCAAATCCTTCCCGGGTATTCTCATTGTATATTGGATCTGATTTTGCTTTGAGACGGTTTATTGCTTTAAACCAGATAATGTAAATTTTCATCTCATGAGTATGTTGATGTTCCAGTAGCCTGAACATGGCGCATGAGATGAAGAGCTGAAGATCTGTGACTTCTTCCGCTATCTCAATTATAGGTGTTGATGTACCGGGTATTATCGGGTTTGCCATTGGCTCAAAGACAGACAAAGAAGACCAGAATAGTCTCCGGTCTTCCACATCGAGATAGTTCAAATATTCCGGAACAATATCCGGTGCCTTTGCTTCCATGGATAGTTTGCGTAAAAGTTTATAGGCGGTGTTGGACAGAGCCTGGATCGCAACGGGATCTGCCTGTGAAAAATGCAGCCGTATTGTCAGATTTACCAACCGTCTTGAAGCCTCCAAATCGTGTAGTTTGAGCGTTTGCATAGGAAGTGAGATGTTTCCTTTCAAATCAACCGTTAGCAATCTTCTCAATGCGGGCAACTCGCTTTTTCTTTGCGTCCTCTCTTTTCTTTTTTAACGCTGCCCTTTGCGCCCGGTGTTTGGCGCGGGCCTTTTCCAGGCGGACCAGAGTGTCTCTTTTTCGATCTTCCTTCCAAAGCCGGATGACTTTTGCCTTGTAGGGGACATAGTATTTTTTAGTTCGGGAATGATAATAGGCGACGGCAAAATTCCAGGATTTGCTTTCGTTTCGCAGTTTTTTCAAGAGATTTCCGGCGTAACTGGTGTTTGCCGTAGGATCAAATGCTTCCTCTAGCGACTTGAAAGCCTTTGGATGCCAATGCAGATTGACCTGCATACACCCCACATCGATATTTTTCACACCTTTTGCCTGGAGTTTTCTAACTTCCGCAATAGCAGCGGCTTTACTCGGCAAATATCTCCCGCGTCCTTCTGAATAAACTGTCCAGGGCCAGGCAACAATTTCCCGGTTCTTGTCATGCCAACGACCTGTTTCGGCGAGTGAGATGGCGTTTAACAAGCGGGTTGGTAACCGCAATTGTTTCTCAGTCATTGCCGTAGCCGTCCGGCAAGTTGTCAGGAATTCAGCGCCATTAGCCGGAAATTTTGCAGCATTGGCATGACTAGCGATGAAGCTGGAAGCAATGATTAAAAAGGTATAATAAATTTTACACATAATAAATCTCCTGCTGTTGGATATGCAGGAATTGTGCCGCTTTGAAAAAGGATGCACATTTATTATTATAGGTAAGGGCGCGAAACGATGTGCAGATGATATTGGGATATCTCAGACGATACAGAACGGACCCTGTCGGCTCAATCCTCAAATTTGTAAAATTGGCAGTTGTGGCTGCTTAGCTGGTTTTCTTGAGACTCACGACGGCACTTATGTCTTCGATAAATTTAGCGAGTTGATCCCTCAGTATAGGCATTTTATCTGTTGCGCTGAGAGTAGATTGCTCCATATACAATTTTCTGTTGATCTCGATTTGTAAAGCGCTCACGCCTTTGTATGTGCTGCTATAATGCTCGGTGATAAATCCGCCAGCATAAGGTGAATTGTAAGATACCGAGTAGCCGAATGACTTTAGGATATGGGCGGCTCTGGTACTGTATTCTGTCGGGCAGGCGTTGCCAAAACGATCTCCGAGAATAAAATCTGCAAGCGTCGAGGTCGCCCCACTGTTATTGGTTGCCGTTGGCATCGAATGGCAATCTATAAGGAGAATTTTTCCAAATTTTCTTATTCCCTCCTGAAGGAGGCTTTGTAACGCTGCATGATACGGAAAATAACAGAGCTCCAAGCGCTGCTGAACTTCCTGATAGGTGAGCGGATGGGAGTAGATGTTTTTGCCAGCTGAGACAACTTTTGGAATTGTACCAAGGCCTGCTGAAATACGGGTGCTACTAATGGTCACGTGGTTTGGCAAACTCTCAATGAACATTGTCGGATCCAGTTCATAGGGTGGCCGGTTTGGATCACAAAAAGCTCTTGGATAGTTGGATTTTATCAAGGGAGCGCCGAGCATGGGGGCCGCACCAAAGAGTTCATCAACTAAAAAGTCCTCTGATTGCCGAAGCGACAATAGGTCAAGTGCAGATTGATCGACAAAAGTTTCAGGATAGTAGGAGCCACTATGCGGAGAAGAAAAAACAAGGGGTGATGTCCAGTTATCGGGGTGTATTATCTCGACGGGTTTTTTTGTGAGCAAAACATCCATAATTGGTCAAATTTTCTCAATTTATTAACTAAAATAAAAGAGTGATCGTCCTATCATACGCCTCACACTCTTTTGCTAACGAGGCTGTAATAGTATAGTCTCATACGTTAAGTTCAATAGACGAGTTAGAATAGTAGATATATCTTATGGCGCGGATAATCCTTGCAGAAGATGACAATTCAGTTCGCTATTTCCTGGCACGGAGTCTTGAAAAAGCGGGGCATGAGGTGCTGGCCTTTGCTGATGGCGAAGATGCGGTGCCCGCATTGAATGCAGGACCATTCGATATTTTGATCTCTGATATTGTGATGCCCAGAATGGGCGGCATCGAATTAGCCATGATGGCAAAAGGAATTAGTGCAAATCTGCCGGTTATTTTTATTACGGGATTTGCTGCTGTCTCAATTGAGGCAATGGACAGTGTTGAAGGGGTCAATCAAATGCTCTCCAAACCCTTTCATCTGAATTCCCTGGTTGAGGCTGTTGATCAGGCCCTGCAGGCAAAAGAAGCTTCCTGAATATTAGGGTAAAAGAATTTTCTTGTCTGTTCGAAAAGACACTTGCAATGCTTCTGACAGAGCATTATAAAACCCGAACTCCGGTTCCTCAATGAGGACCCTTATGGGGGTGTATAGCTCAGTTGGTTAGAGCGTTGCCTTGACATGGCAGAGGTCACAAGTTCGAATCTTGTTACACCCACCAATTTCTCTCTTTAAAAACAACAGTTTAGACATTTTGTGTCGTGATGGTCAAAAATCCATTGCGTTAACACCGTTAACGCAAACCCTTTTACTTTGCTTGTTTGTTCTTCAATTGTACTCGTGAAATAATGGAATTTGAATTAATGATAGCGTCCAAGTCATCGGCAGCGTCACGCATGTATTCAGGGTTCACTTTTCTATAAATGCGTTCAATGGTCTTTGTGCTGGTTCCGGTTAAATCAGATATTTTTTGAATACTGTAATCTAAGGCGGCAAGCCATGAAATCGCTGTATGTTTAAGGGTGTGAGGGGTGGCGTTTACGCCTGCGGCCTCTGCGGCCAGTCCGAATCCCTTTTTCACATCTTGTACATTTGATCCATGATATTCGATTACATAGTCTGTCTCAGCAAATTCCTTTGCTATTTGAAGCTCTGCGCTCAAACCACGGCCAATAGGTACAGCCACGCGCTTCTTTCTTGTCTTGCGTCTGCCCGGTACCCGAAAATCAATGACACGGGTCTCAAAATTAACCCGATCCCATTTGAGTTCCAGGATTGATTTTTTCCTGGCGCCGGAAGCCCCCGCAATAAGCATATAAAGCCGAATATGAGCCGACTTCGTGGCACCGATAAGTCGTCCAAATTCCTCTTTGCTTAAATAATGTTCTCGTGGCTCCGATTCTTCAGGGAGTTCAATCTCTGGAAAAGAGGTAATCCATCGTTTTTTGATTGAGACATTGAGAGCGGCAACGAGCGTTTGAATTTCTTTCCGTGCTGTATCAGGGGCAATGGGTGACCCTTTAACGCTTAATCGCTCTGTGTGTAGGCTTATCAGGTGGTCAGTAATGTTATTTGGCCGGACAAACTCAAAAGATAATTTTAATGCCTTCACCGCCGATTGAAGCCGGGGCAGGTCCATCACTTTTTTTGTCCGTTTTATTTCGATATAGGCGTCGAGTAATTCCCCAATATACGGGTCCGGTGGTGGCGCGTTCAATTGCTCTCTGAAATTATTGAGAAATTCTATCGCTTCTGGCGGCTCTGTCCCTTCGTCACCAATTTCAATCCCCGTGCTTGCGATTTTTGGTGTCCGACTACCAAGCGGAGTCCACCGGATGTACCATTTGCGCCGTCCAGCGATGGTGACGAGTTTGGGCTCGATTTTTTCTCTTGCTTTGCGGGACAC
>JAESPT010000051.1 GCA_016765515.1 Sneathiella sp.
CAATGAACGTGGAAACGGCTGCAAAAGATATGCAGGCGTCGTCACAGCAAATGCTGAATACAGTTGGGGAGACCAACGAACAAACGTCTAGTGCCCTTGGTTCAGCTGAACAGGCTTCCGGTAGTGTGCAGACAGTTGCCGCCGCCGCTGAGGAAATGTCCAGCTCCATTCGTGAAATTAGCCAACAGGTAACACAATCAACAAAAGTCGCTGGAGACGCAGTGACGCAAGCTGAAGAAACCCATCAACAGATCGAAACGCTGGTGGCATCCTCCCAAAAAATTGGTGAAGTTGTTGCGTTGATTACTGATATTGCGGAACAAACAAACTTGCTCGCGCTGAATGCGACAATCGAAGCGGCGCGTGCTGGAGATGCAGGCAAAGGATTTGCGGTTGTTGCCTCTGAAGTGAAAAACTTGGCCAATCAGACAGCGCGTGCAACGGAAGAGATCAGTAGCCAAATCAGCGACATTCAAGGGGCAACCCAACAGTCGGCCGCAGCGGTTAAAGAGATCTCAACAACAATTGGCAAGATGGATGAAATCTCGTCGGCTATCGCAGCGGCAATTGAAGAGCAATCGGCCTCAACCAATGAAATTTCACGCAGTGCCAGTGAAGCTTCAAATGGGACAAATGAAGTAACCAATAATATTTCAAGCGTTACGCGCTCTGCGGAAGAAACAGGTTCTGCAGCTACTCACATGTTGGATCAGTCGAATAATCTAGCAGTGCAATCTCAGGAATTAAACGAGCAGGTCTCTAACTTTTTGAAAAATGTTCGTTCTGCCTAACTAAAAAGAGGCCGTGAAGCCATAAACCTAGCGGCCTCTTTAAACATTATTTCACTTCTTCTGATTTTAAGATTTGTCCAAGCTCTGCGGCGGTGTTGCTCAGTGCTGCGAGGCAATTGGCGGCTCGTTTCTTCGGAATGTTGACTGAAAAACGGGTGATAAATATTGTCCCCGAAGATGTTTCAAGCTGGTCTGACTTCAACCGAATTATATTGGCTTCAAAATCGATAAAGACTTCGGACAAGCGTGCAAGAAGGCCTGGTTGATCTTGACCTTCGCATTTTATCCTGTGTGTTATATTTTTGGGCGGCGTTTGTGTATCCAGAAGACTGAAACGTTTTACATGTATCTCGGCACTTTCCAGACCTTCAATGGATCTTAGATCTGTGCTCAACTCGGCCTCTGACAGGTCCATGGGAATCTCGACAATACTGGTGAATTCGCCGCCTTTTCCAAGAATAGCAAATGTTGTATCTCCAAGGTTAATTCCGCAGTCAAATAAATGACCGGTGACTTCAGAAATCAGGCCAACACGGTCACTTGAATAGACTGATAACAGGGCTTTGTAATTCATCATAAGTATGTTTCCTCATTCCCAGGTTTGGAAGTCTAGACGGTTTGATAATTTTGCAATTACCATACTGCTGAGTTATGCGCATTTCTATCAAGATTAATATGTGAAGGATCAAATTTTCTCTAAATGCTAACTGCGCGTTAACGAAAAACAGGTAAAAATACTAAATTAGGGTACGCGTAAATACATTGGATCAATTCTTGGTGTTAGAAATGGATAAAAAGAAATGTTGATTGGTGACCTTCTGTTAGCTCACGGATTGGTGACCCCTGACGACATTGAACTTGCGTTTCACCGGCAAAAAGAAAATGGCGGCCGCCTTGGAGACAACCTTGTTGCGCTCGGCGTTATGACTCAGGATCAGGTTGACAAGGTCATTTATGAAGCGCCTCAAGCTCCAAAAACAATATCTGATACTGGTATTCAGTCGGCCAATCTATTGCGCCTTCTTTTCAAAGCGATCTATATCAATAGTCTGGAAACAGCATCTGAATTTTCAGCGGCGATTAAAGTCCCTGTTCCCGTAATCAACCGGTTGATACAGGAGGCCGGTGACCGCAAATTTATAGAGGCACTGGGGGCGGCAGACCAGTCAACATTTTCTGAGAATCGGTATGTAATGACCGAGGCCGGTAAACGGTTTGCACTGGAATCATTGCAGCAAAATCAATATGTCGGTCCAGCTCCGGTCTCATTAAGTGATTATCAGGAACGCATTCAAAAACAGAAAATTACGAATGAGCGTGTAGAGCAATCTGAAATCGAAAAGAGTTTTGAAAATCTTGTCATCGCAGATGATTTTGTTCGCCGGCTTGGTCCGGGCATCAACGCGGGCAAGAGTATTTTGCTTTATGGACCGCCGGGAAATGGAAAAACAACAGTCGCGGAAAAAGTAGCCGACATATTTGCTAACGTCATCTATATCCCTTATTGTTTCGAAGTAGATGGACAGATTATCAAGGTTTTTGATCCCGCTATTCACGTACCGGTTTTGAGCGAAAAGTCAGAAGCTTTCCAATCTGGCTTGCGACGTGAGGAATTCGACGGAAGATGGGTTCCCTGTCAGCGTCCCATTGTGATCACTGGCGGTGAACTGACATTGGAAATGTTGGACCTCAGTTTTAACTCGCATGCAAAATATTATGAAGCGCCTCTTCATGTAAAAGCGTCTAACGGTACCTTTATTATCGATGACTTTGGACGGCAGCTTGTGAGTCCGGAGGAGCTTCTTAACCGGTGGATCGTCCCTCTTGAAAGCCGCATTGATTTTCTAAAACTGCACACGGGCAAAAGCTTTCAGCTTCCCTTTGATGAACTGGTGATTTTCTCGACAAATCTCTCACCTGATGATTTGATGGATCCTGCTTTCCTTCGCAGAATACCTTATAAACTTGAGACCATCGGTCCGAATAAAGATCAGTATTTCGAAATTTTTAAAATTGTCGCTGCCTCCCGCGGTCTTGAGATGACGGAAGAAATACTCGATATTGTGATTGATGAATTACAGGTGAAGAATAGTTTTGATCTTGCCTGTTTTCAGCCGAAATTCATTATTGATCAAGTAATTTCAGCCTGTAAGTATCAAGGCGTGGCGCCTCATTTTACGACTGAACTCGTTACAGACGCCTTGAGAAATCTTTATACAAGCGGGGCAAAAGCGGCATCGAAAACACCCGCTAAGGGCGTCGGTTGAGATCCCTATCTTTTAGCCCCTGAGAGGGGGCTGATGGAATTGATTATTGGATTAAGTTGGAAAGTTTAAGCTAATTCTTTGGAATGCAATACGGCTTGTGTTCTGTTGCTAACGCCTAATGTGCGAAAAATCGCCGTAATATGAACCTTCACGGTGCTTTCCGCCAATTGAAGAGCCTGGGCTATTTCCTTGTTTGATTGTCCTTTAGCCATCAAATCCAACACGTTTTTTTGCCGACGTGTTAGAGCATGCATGTTTTGGCCTGCGCCGCTATTCGACGAACTTTGAATATTCGTTGCATTTCTATTTGGCGATCCAGACAGTGAAAACGCTTGTGACGGGATATATTTTCCGCCGGACAGAACAAGCCGAATTGCGCTGACAAGGACTTCACGTG
>JAESPT010000052.1 GCA_016765515.1 Sneathiella sp.
AATATGGGGTGTCAGTTGATTTTCGAGCCGGGCCGCCTAATTGTTGGTAATGCCGGCATCCTTGTGTCGGAAGTTATCTATGTCAAACAGGGCGCAAATCGAAAATTTGTCATCCTGGACGCCGCCATGAATGATTTGATTCGTCCCGCCATGTATGACGGATATCATCATATTGATACAGTGATAGAGCCTGATGAAGGGTGTGAATTCTAACCGGTAGATGTTGTCGGTCCCGTTTGTGAATCGGGTGATACGTTCGCGCGCGAACGAGAATTGCCGCCAGTCAAACCTAAGGATCTGGTTGCCTTTCGAAGCGCGGGAGCCTACGGGGCTGTCATGGCATCGACCTATAATACACGGCCACTGGTGCCTGAGGTGCTGGTAAAAGATGATCAATATGCAGTGATCCGGGAACGTCCTTCCTTGGAGGAATTGCTCAAACTTGATAAGATACCGACTTGGCTGGATACTGAGTAGTAATTCTAATGTTCTCCAGCCTTGAGCCAGAGGTTATATGGAGCCGCACCGAGACAAAGCAATTTATCGGGTTAAGCGACAGTATATTCTGACGTATGGATATCTGTTGCTTGAGCGGATTTGGAATTCTGCTCGCATATTCCTTTGCCTGATTGGGTTATTTCTGTCCCTTACATTCGTTGGTTTGTGGGACATTGTTCATCCGTATGTTCATCTGGCAAGTCTCATTGGATTTGTTGGGGCCGTTATTTTTAGCCTTCATTTGTTTTGGGTGCAGTTTCAATGGCCGGTTAATGAAGACATCCTGGCGTCACTTGAACGTCGAAATAATCTACAACATCGCCCTTTACGATCCATGGAGGCCCAACCTGCGCTGGATGGAAATAGAAAACCCACATCCCGGCATCTTTGGGCTTTACACCAGGAGCGGCAGCAAAAAATTGTCAAAGATACAAAAGCAGGCTGGCCTCGCATTACTCTGTCCAGTGAAGATAAATATGCTTTCAGATCCGCTATTATTCTCCTGATAATCTCTGGATTTTTTGTCGGGGGAGCCGGAGCAGGATCGAGAATTTACACGGCCTTCTCTCCGGATCTGTCCTCCAGCGGTTTGCCTATTGAAATGGATGTCTGGACGACGCCGCCGGAATATACACGCCTTCCTCCCAAATTATTGGCGCGGGAAACTTATAGTGAAGGCAAAACGGAGCCGGTTCAAATAATCTTACCTATCGGCAGCAGGATCATCGCGCGCGTTTCAGGAGGTAATCTGGAGCCCCCCAGTCTGAAGCATAATCAAGAAAATCATGAATTCACGCCTTTGGAAGGGACGAATTATGAACTGGAACTTCCTCTGTATAAAAGTGGTGACTTGACCCTTGAAAAAGATGGGGACATTCTTTTGAATTGGCAGGTGACAATCCTCCCGGATGCAAAGCCAAATGCGAAACTTATATCTCTGCCTGAAGTGACAGAGCGGTCTGCTTTCCGGCTTCATTACAGCGCTGCCGATGATTATGGTGTTGCTGGATTGATCGGCCGAATAACTTTTCAAGGAGAGGTCCAGAATATTGACCTTAAACTTCCCTTTATCAATGGCAGTCAAGATGTCACGGGAAAAAGTTATTATGACTTGACGGCTCACCCCTGGGCGGGATTTCCCGTTGAGCTTGTCCTCATTGTTCGGGATGAAGCGGATCAGGAAGGGCGTTCAAAACCGGTCTCTTTCATCCTTCCCGAACGTTTTTTCACTCACCCGATTGCCAGAGCGCTCATTGAACAACGTAAAAAACTGGTGGAGGATGCGGACGGGAATAAACAGAGTGTCGCCGTTGCTCTGTCCGCTATCAGTCTGTTACCAGAAAGTATGAACAACGACTTCACTGTTATCATGATGGTGTCGGCGGCAAGAGGAATACTGATCTACGGTAAAGATGATGGCTCTGTAAATGACGTGATTGATATTCTCTGGGACACGGCTTTGCGCCTTGAAAATGGCGATTTGAATGCTGCAGAGATTGCGCTTCGAGAGGCAGAACGCGCTTTGATGGAAGCGTTGAATAAGGGGGCCAGTGACGCTGAAATAAAAAAACTGGTTGAAGAGCTGAAAACAGCCATGAATGATTTTCTGAAGGCGTTTTCAAAAACCCAGGAGCAGATGGCCAATTTGCCGGGGCAAGAGGGGCAGATCATTGGGCAAAAGGATTTGGAAAACCTTCTTGATAAGGTCGATCGGTTTGCCCGCTCCGGTGCCCGGGATGCCGCGCGTGAACTGTTAAGTGAGCTCCAGGATATTCTTGAAAACTTACGGTCGGCTCGTGCCATGCCCCCCTCTTCCGCGCAGCAGGCAGGACAGGAAATGCTAAACCAGCTCGATGACATGATGCGGCGGCAACAGAATTTACTGGATGAGACTTTTCGTCAATCCAGAGATGAAAATACTGACGAATACGGACAAAGTCCGCGGCAGCCGGGGCCGGGGGAAAAGCAAGACGGGCAACAATCCAGACCGCGAAGCAAAGCCTTTTCCGATATGGCGGGACGTCAGGAAGCGCTTCGGCAAATGTTGGGTGATCTGATGGGGCAAATGGGGTTGAATGGGGAGATACCGGACAGTTTGGGGAATGCGGAAAGATCGATGAATGAAGCCCGTCAGGAGTTGGAGCTGGAGGAGGGGAGACGCGCGACGGAAGCGCAAAGCAATGCCCTTGACCAACTCCGTCAAACTGCTCAGGGACTGGCCGAAAAGTTAATGCAGGGCAGCAATGGGGAAATGGTTGGAAGTGGGCCAAATGGTCCGGGCCGGGATCCATTGGGCCGTCCCTTGCCCGGTCGAAATGGATCGGGTCAAAATTCAGATAACGGTTTCCGGTTACAAGAAAATGCAATTTCCAGAGCCCGTTTAATTCAGGATGAATTACGTCGACGCCTGTCAGATCCGGCCCGCGATAAATTGGAACTTGATTACCTACGCCGTCTGATGGAACGCTTTCGATAGGTCCTGACCTAGAACAAAGCCAATAGAATATTGCACAGCGTCCTGCTTTTTCGTACATCTGGTGCGAACAAAAAATCACGGAAAGACCAATATGACTGCTGATCATCCATTTGCTCAATATGTGCGTGCTTTGGGCAAAGGCCCCAATATGTGGCGAGACCTGACGTTTGATG
>JAESPT010000053.1 GCA_016765515.1 Sneathiella sp.
ACATGTTCTTTAAAGCCGCGAGCCGCTCTGTTCCTGTTGGAGAAGCCCTGATAATATTTGGTCTTGGTGGGATGTTCATCTTCATATTCTTGACAAAATATCGCGGCGAGACTGTCCTGCATCCTGCCATTTTGTCTCGGCCCATCCTGATACGATCTATATGCGAGGTCATTGGTCGCCTGTTTTTCGCTTTGGCAATAGCATTGACACCGTTGTCCAGTGCGTCTGCAATATTGCAAGCCACACCTTTAGTTGTTGCTGTGGGCGCGGTTGTTTTCTTTCGAGAGACTGTTGGTTGGCATCGGTGGGGCGGCATTATTGCAGGCTTTGTCGGCGTACTCCTGATCTTACGTCCTGGATTAAGCGGTTTTGAACCAGCGTCACTTTTCGCTGTGATCGGAACACTGGGTTTTGCCGGTCGGGATCTGGCGACCCGTGCAGCGCCGCCGGTCCTATCGAACATGCAGCTCGGGGTCTATGGCTTTTTTGTGCTGACTGTTGCTGGTTCTCTATTGTTGATTTGGACAGGAGGAGCAATCTTCTTCTTAACTCTGACGACCTGGTTGCAATTGGGGGGAACCATCGTGGCAGGTGTTCTTGCTTATTACGCATTAACGGCCGCGATGAGATCCGGCGACGTGTCTGTAATTGCACCGTTTCGTTATACGAGGTTGGTTTTTGCCATGGTGCTTGGCGTTTTTGTCTTTGCTGAAAGGCCTGATGGCATGACGTTGCTTGGTAGTGCCTTCATTGTTGTTAGTGGGTTTTATACTGTCCTTCGGGAACGCAGAAAATCCCAGCTGGAAAAATCGTTGGCGGCTTCCAGCCGATGAAAGCTGTGGGGCAAACGTCTCCTCTTTTACAAGACAAATAATCAACGCGTTATGGCGGTTATAGCACCTGCGCCGATTAACGAACATGCGCCAAATCTGTTGAGAATTGACTGGGCTTTCTTACTTTTCAATCCCGTTTTGAGATTGCTTCCAATAAAGATCCATAGGGACGTACTGATCACGACCAATGTAAGAAATGTGGTTTCTATAATGAAGAGTTGTATAACTGCTGGTCGATCCGCAATAATAAATTGCGGAAGGAAAGCGATAAAAAATACGATGTCTTTTGGGTTGAGTGCCGTTACGACAAAGGCCTGTCTGAACACAAGCCAACGATTTTTCTTTTTTTTGCCTGCAACCACCTGTATCGAATTCAAACCAGTTCGCCAAACTGAGATCCCGAGCCAGATCAGATAAGCTGCCCCAAATATTTTGAGAAGCATGAAAAGTGTGGAGGATGTCATAAGCAGGGCGCCCGCGCCTGCAAGGGATAGTGTCATGGCAAAAAAATCCCCCAGTACAACACCCGGTATTGCAGCCCAAGAGACAGATCGTCCATGGGTCAGGGTAAAATTGAACAGCATTATTACAACGGGTCCAGGAACAATCAACAAAGCGGCCGTTGCCGCGACGAGTGCGAACCAAAGTTCAATTGACATTATTCTCTCCTCATTCTCCTGTGAGGTTGAATGATTGGCGATTTCGATACAAAATGCATGGCAAAAATAATTTTCACATCGTAGTTGTTCTTCGGTATAAAGAAGAATGGACTGGAAGAATATACCCTCACTCGCTGCTTTACGTGCTTTCGAAGCAACGGCAAGAAACGGGAGTTATGTTCGGGCGGCGGTAGAGCTTAATGTTACAGAAGCCGCTCTCAGACAGCATGTGCGCGCCCTTGAAGCCTTTTTCGATATTGCATTGATGAAACGGGAGGGGAGAGGGATATCAGTAACCCCAAAGGGCAGCGAACTTTCCGTTGGACTTAGCGGCGGTTTTCAGGAAATAAAGACTGCCGTTGAACAATTAAGGCGAGGGCATAGGGAAGGCCCCGTCCGTGTCGCCCTGACACTGGCCTTCGCAGAAAATTGGTTGATACGGCGCTTACCTGAATTCTGGGCTGAAAATCCTGATATCGAGATAGATTTGGCACCATCCATTAAATCAGTTGATCTGGCGCAAGGGAACTACGATCTGGCAATTCGTTACGGTACAGGTAAATGGGAGAAGTATGAAAGTCAAATGCTGACATCTGCTGAATATACAGTTGTCGTGTCCCCTTCCTTGTCGATCGCAAAATCTGTCCCAATGGTAAAAATGTTGAAAGATGCCATTTGGCTGTTTGAAGAATCGCGGGAAGAACATCGGGAGTGGTCAAGTAGAAACGGAATAGACTTTGATGCAGAAAGGAATAGGTTCTATCCGAACAATTCTTTAGTCCTGTCAGCTGTAAGAGCAGGGCATGGCGTATCTGTTCAATCCCATGCCCTTGTGGAGAACGATCTTTCAACGGGTACACTCGTTTCAGTCTTCAGAGACAGCAAACCGCAGCTTGGATATTATTTGCTTTATAAAGGCGGCCTAAAGCCTTCTGCGAAAATATTCGCAAATTGGCTTAAAAAATGCGTAGACCCTGTAGATACGGACTAATTTTTTTCCACGAAAAATGTCATAAACCCGAGTGAACAGGTCTTTCATTTTTGATAAGAATTTAGTCCAAGTCCTTTCTTACTCGGTTTTAGCGGCTTCCGCCTTGTCAAACAAAGCAATGGGATCAGAAACGTCACGGGGATTGTCGCTATGCTTGCAATGACCATCAATGATGGCACCGGACTCAATGCTTAAAGTCGAATTGATGACGTCACCTTTTACACTGGCGCTGGCCAAGATAGACACATTCACGCCTTTGATGCCGCCGTCCACTTTCCCGCGGATCAGGACTTCATTGGCATCAATTGAGCCTGTCACATGAGCCGTTTCCCCAATGCTGAGTTTATTGGCCGCAATGTCACCAACGACAATACCCTCGATCTGCAATTCTCCATCGCTGACCAGATTTCCGGTGATGACCAGTCCTTTGGACAGGATGGAGGGGGTACCATTTACAGACTCATTACTCTTGCTCTTTTTGTTGTTGCTTCCTGAAAACATGAGCGTCCTATTCTGTTAGAGAGAGTTAATCAGTTTTTTTGGGTGCTGTTTTAAAGGCATAGTTACCAGCTTTAAAGAATTTGACCGGATTCTGTGGTTTGTTCTTATAGCTAATTTCGTAATGAACATGCCTGCCTGTACTTCTGCCCGTAGAACCCATGGTTCCAATTCTTGTGCGGAAATCAATTTTCTGACCTTTCTTAACAGAGGTCTTTTTTAAGTGACCATATTTGGTCTTGAAACCCTGACCATGGTCAATCTCAACCATCAAACCATAGGCAGAATAATACCCCGCTTTGATTACAACACCGGGGGCCGTTGAATAGACAGGTGTATTTTTTGGGCCGCTGATATCCAGTCCTGCATGAAAGGCCTTCTTCTTTTTGATGGGGTCACGTCGCATGCCAAAACTTGAAGACACGTAGCCTGAATCTGTTGGTTCAGCGAGGGGGATATTCTTCATTATGGAATTCAGAGTTGTCCATCTAGCCAGGCTGAGCTCCATCCGCTGTGCATCCACATAATACTCTTCTTCAACTTTTAACAGGTCTTTGCTGTTGGAGAAGTTATGAAAAGGGCCGCCTATACCTTCGACATTATCAAGGGCCAGAATTTCATCCGGATTGAGGCCGGTTAATGTGATTGTATCTTTTAACGCGTCAATGCCCTGTTCCGCTTTTGCATAAACACGTTCAATCAGGTTTTTGTTCTCAGTTGTGATTGTTTCGATCCGTAATCTGAGATTTGCAACCTGAAGCTTCAGGGTATCAACAACTTCCAGACGCTGCAGTCGTTCCTGATCGAATTCTGTTAAACGTGTTTTTGTTTCCTGTAATTCATTGTGGATGTCGTCCTTGCTTGACAGGAACATCTGTAATTCACGATTTAGGGACGCCAGCCTTTTCTGCGCGATGGATTTGGCTTCAGCAATCTGATCCCGTTCTTCGGTTGTATGATAAAGCGCCTTGTTGATTTTGGTGATTTCAAGAGCCAGATTTTCACTGCGCGAATTTGTCAGTGTAAGTTTCCGGCTTAGCATATGTATGCGATCTTCCAGATCACGTGCATATTGATCCCGGTTGTCGAGGGCACTGTCTTTTTGCTTCAGGTCGGCTGTCGCAGTTTGCAATGTTTCTTTCAGGTTATGCCGCTCAGAAAGAATTTCTTCGAGCCGGGCATATTGTTGATCCAATTCCGTTTTTGTCAGGCTTAGGGTCGACTTGGATAAAAGAAGACTTGCCGTAACCGTCCGCACCTTGTCTTGCAGGAGCGTAAGTTGAGTGCCCTGTTTCGTTAATTGGTCACGTTGGATGCTATTCTGAACAATGAGGGCCACCATTAAAGACACAGCGCATACACTGCCCGCGATCAAACCAATTTGCGCGTTTTTGCTAACTTTGAAATATTTGGGCTGGCCCCGGGTGCTGATAATGACCTGACGATCAACGAATATCCTGTCCAACACAGGTTTCAGTTTCATAAAGCTCCCCATTCTTTATTCGATCAATATACCGCAACCAAAAGCTGACTAATAAACAGTATTTTCTTTGATACAACAATATACAGTTGCTAATATTAAATTCTGGTAACTCTTTATTTCACAGAAGGATCATCGCGGATCGAAAGCGGTAAATAATAGTCAGGCGGGAGATTGGCCTGCTTTCTGGCATTTTCGTTAAATGGTGGTTTTAAAAGGCCTTTAAAGTTCTTACGAACCAACTTTTGCCAATATTCTTTGGGATCATATTTCATTTTATTGCAGATAAATTGGAACCATCTGTTCCCTGTTGCCACATGACCAATTTCTTCATCCAGGATCACTTTGAGGATGTTGGCACTGGCAAAATCCTCTATTTTGGCGAATCGTTTGATCATGCCGGGGGTTACATCCAGACCCCTGGCTTCCAGAACCATGGGTACAATGGCGAGGCGTGCTGCAATATCATGCCGAGTCTCGAAAGCAGCTTCCCATAAACCGTCATGCGCGGGAAAATCACCATAGGCAAATCCCAGCTCTGCCAAACGGTCTGCCAGCAAGCCAAAATGTTTTCCTTCTTCATCCGCAACACTGACCCAGTCATCGTAGAATTCCCTTGGAAATCCTTCGTTGGTGAAGCGGGCAATCATATCCCAGGCCAGGTCAATGGCATTCAATTCAATATGCAACACCGCATGGAGTAGGGCGGCCCGTGCTTTTTCTGAGATACCCCGCCGTCTGGGCATATCCATGGGGGAGAGCAGATCGGGGCGCGCCGGTCTGGCGGGTCTGTCGGCTGGAGTCCCTGAGCCAACGGGCATGTCTGGAGTTTGTCGCCACAGATCCGCGGACTTTCGACTCAAACGGGCCTTTTCTGATGCCTCCGCTGTTCCCAGAACGGATAAGGCAAGTTGGTTTAGTGTCGTCACTTTTGAGTGCTTTCTTCATTTTAATATTTTCAGTATTTCGCGAAACTGAGGATGATCTGCAGATCCCAACCATTCAAAGAGGGCCATCTCTGTTGTAATAATTTCTGCGCCATGATGGTGCATGCGATTTAAACTGGCCTGTTTGTTTACCATCAGGCGCGAGCCAATTCCATCGCTGACCAC
>JAESPT010000054.1 GCA_016765515.1 Sneathiella sp.
AACATTCCTATTCTTGTCTTTTCGATCCAGGAACATGGCTCTTTTGCAAGAGTATTGAAAAAAGAGGGTTGTTTTACGGAAGTGGTCTAAGGCAAAAAAAAGTGTATACAGATACAAAATGATCAATTCGGGACGGCTACGTCTAAAGAAAAGGAAAATATTATGGCTGCGCCAAATATGAAAGATCTTGAAAAACGCATGAACGGGGCACTTGATGCGTTAAAACATGAATTTGGCGGTCTGAGAACAGGACGCGCTCATATTAGTTTGCTTGAACCGGTAACCATTGAATCTTACGGTGCTATGATGCCTTTGACTCAAGTCGGCACAGTCAGTACACCGGAATCCAGAATGCTTGCTGTTCAAGTCTGGGACAAAGGTAATGTTTCAGCGGTTGAAAAAGGTATTCGGAATGCTGGATTGGGATTAAATCCTGTCGTTGATGGCTTGACCGTTCGTGTCCCTATCCCGGAACTTACAGAAGAGAGACGCGTGGAGCTTACCAAGGTTGCCGGTGGCTACTCTGAACAGGCCAAAATCGCTATACGGAATGTTCGTCGTCACGGTAACGATGATGCAAAGGCTGCTGAAAAAGACGGTGATCTATCCAAAGACGATGTTAAGAAAGCAGAAGATGATATTCAAAAGATGACGGATACGTATGTTAAAAAAGTTGACGAGTCGCTTGCCACTAAACAACAGGAAATTATGCAGGTCTGATTGATGGGGATTGTCCAATCTAACAATCTGTTACCAGAAATGCCCGACCATATTGCGATCATTATGGATGGCAACGGCCGGTGGGCTGCGCGTCGGTCTATGAACCGATTAAAAGGGCATGAACAGGGGGCCAAAGCGGTAAGGGAAGCCGTTAAAGGATGTCTGGAACTTGGCATCCCTTATCTGACGCTTTTTGCCTTTTCATCTGAAAACTGGAAACGACCACAGGAAGAAGTCAATCATCTGATGGGGTTGTTCAAGTTTTTCATAAAACGTGAATTGAACGAACTAAAAAAATCTGGTGTTAAAGTGAATTTTATTGGTCATATCAATAAATTACCGCAAGATGTTCAAAGTTTGGTTGAACTTGCCTTGAATGAAACACGCCAGAATACAAAATTGGTTTTGACCATTGCGCTCAGCTATGGCGGACGATCTGAGATTGTCGATGCCGCCAAGCGACTTGCCGTAAAGGTCAAGGCTGGGGAATTGGAACCAGAAGATATATGTGAAGAAAATTTTGCTCCCTCATTGGATACAGCTGGAATTCCCGATCCTGATCTCATTATTCGAACAAGCGGAGAAAAACGTCTCAGTAATTTTCTTTTATGGCAATGTGCATACGCGGAGCTTGTGTTCCAGGATGTTCTTTGGCCTGACTTTAATAAAGAAAACCTTGAGAATGCTCTCGATGAGTATCACAGTCGTTGTCGGCGGTACGGGGCCATAAGTGTCTAAACCTGGATTATCATCTCTTCAGCTGCGGATCCTTTCTGCATCAGTTCTGGCGCCGATTGCTGTTGCCGCTGTTTATTTTGGAGGGATATATTTCACACTTTTTCTGGGTATTGCTGCATCCGTGATGAGTTTTGAATGGTGCCGGGCTTCTTTTAAAAAGAATGTATCCAGTTATATTGCGCTCATTACCATTTGGATACTGCTTACCCTTTATCTTGCTCATGAAGGTTTTGTTCTCGAAGCATTTCTCTCCCTTCTTATCTGCACCGTTGGCGTGCTTTCTCTTACATGGTTTCAAAAAGAGGAGCGAGAATGGAGAGGAGCGTTCCTTGGTCCGGTTTATGTCGGTATTCCGATCATAAGTTTAGTTTATTTGCGCGCGGTGCCCGAAGAGGGAGCCGCACTTACTGCGAGCCTGTTCTTTATTGTTTGGGCAACAGATACAGGCGCATATTTTGCTGGTAGATCAATTGGCGGGCCAAAAATTGCGCCCTCTATCAGTCCCAACAAAACATGGGCGGGACTTATTGGTGGTATGCTTGCAGCCGCACTCGTTGCCGTTCTCTCCGTTCATTATCTGTTAAACCCCGAACTGCCGTTGATCCTCGTTGCCATTATTGGTGCATTTTTGGCTATTGTGGCACAGATCGGCGATTTTGCAGAATCCGGGTGGAAAAGATATTTCGGGATCAAGGATGCTAGTAATATTATTCCGGGGCATGGCGGTGTATTAGATCGTCTGGATGGTGTTTTATTCGTTGCACCCGCCCTATATTTGTTGAATATCTTGGTTGGAATTTGAAATGAACAATGTAATTCAGGTTCAGAAGACTCAGCCTGAAAAGATAAATACTCTGAAGACAGTGAATATATTCGGATCCACGGGTTCCGTTGGTGTGAATACTATCAGTCTGATAAGGGAACAACGGGACTTGTTTCAAGTTGAAGTCTTAAGTGCCAATCGCAATGTTGATCTTCTGGCATCTCAGGCAAAAGAATTGCAGGTACGAAAAGCCGTGATTGCGGATGAAAGCTGCTACCAGGATTTGAGGGAAATTCTAGCAGGTTCTGGAATTGAAGTTGCTGCCGGGGCAGCGGCACTCGTCGAAGCCGCCGCTGAACCTGTTGATTTTACAATGTCCGCAATTGTCGGCGCTGCTGGCTTGGCCCCAACTCTCTCCGCAATTCAGACCGGATCAGTTGTTGCTCTCGCCAATAAAGAATCATTGGTCTGTGCTGGCGATTTGATGCTGTCAAATGTGATCAGCAGCGGGGCGACCCTGTTACCAGTCGACAGTGAGCATAATGCCATATTTCAGGTTTTAGACCTTGAGCAGATAGAGATGGTTGATCGCCTTATCCTAACAGCATCTGGTGGACCATTTTTATCTCTGACGCATGAAGAAATGCGCAATGTCACACGCGAGCAAGCATTGGCACATCCAAAATGGGAAATGGGCGCAAAAATTTCCATTGATTCCGCGACGATGATGAATAAGGGACTGGAACTTATTGAAGCTTTTTACTTATTTCCAGTTGATAAGGACAGCATTGATATTTTGGTGCATCCGCAGTCTGTAATCCATAGTATGGTAGAGTATCGGGATGGTTCTGTCCTGGCTCAGATGGCGTCGCCAGACATGAGAACACCAATTTCCTATGCCCTGGGCTGGCCAAATCGACACGAGTTTAAAGCGGATCGGCTCGATCTCGGGAAAATTGGCTCTCTGACATTTTTCGATCCAGATCCTGATCAATTTCCCGCCTTGCGCTTGGCAAAAAATGCGCTAGAGGCTGGAAAATCAGCACCGACAATCCTAAATGCAGTAAACGAGATTGCTGTTGAAAGTTTTTTGACGAATAAAATTGGTTTTCTAGATATTGCTGCCGTTGTGGAAGAAGCACTAAATAAGGCAGAGTTTGTAAATTGTTTAGAAATTGAAGATATATATGAAGAAGATCGGAAGGGGCGGGAAATCGCAAACAAAATCCTTCACGACAAATTTTAACCATCATTTGAAGTTAGTGGGTTGAAGCATGGAAATGTTGACCGAAAACTGGATTTATATCCCCGCCTTTGTTGCCGTCATCACGGTCCTTGTTTTTGTCCACGAATACGGACATTACAAAATTGCCCGACTTTGTGGCGTCAAGGTGGATGTTTTTTCGATTGGTTTCGGTAAAGAACTTTTTGGTTGGTACGATAAAAACGGTTGCCGCTGGAAAATTAGCGCAATCCCATTCGGTGGATACGTAAAATTTTTTGGAGATGCCGGCGTTGCGAGCAATGCTGAGGATGGTCTCGATGAAATGTCAGAGGAAGACAAGAAAGTTTCGTTTCATCATAAGCCCCTCTGGAAAAGGGCCGCGGTTGTCATTGCTGGCCCTGCTGCTAACTATTTGTTTGCTATTGTGGCCTTGGCTATCCTGTTTTTTGCTCTCGGACAGGCTCATACTCCACCCGTTGCAACTAAAATAATTGATGGCAGTGCCGCCCAGGAGGCCGGTATGCAGCCTGGTGATCGTATTGTAGCGATTGATGAGGTGAGCATAAGCAGTTTTGAGGAATTGCGCCAAAAAGTCCTCATCGGCTTAAATGAACCGGTGCATCTTAAAATTGACAGAAATGGATCGGATGTATTTCTGACTGTCACACCGCAAATTGTCGAGTTTAAAGATAGTGACGGTAATGTGCAGAAGATCGGCCGGTTAGGTATTCGTTCGGAAAAACGGGAGTTTCGGCAGCATGGTCCCATAAGTGCCCTTGTGGCAGCGGTCGACCAGACATGGTTTGTTACGACGGCCACCCTGAAAGGTGTTGGTCAGATGATATCCGGCGTCAGGGATACCACTGAATTGAGCGGGCCTTTGGGTATTCTTAAAATGTCTGGTGAAGCCGCAAAACGCGGTGAGGATATAACTGATCGCCTTCTTTCTCTTTTCAATTTCATGATTTTTGTGTCTATCAGTCTAGGTCTGATTAATTTGTTCCCAATTCCCATGCTGGATGGTGGTCACCTATTATTTTATATCTTTGAAGCTGTTAAGGGGAAACCGCTGGGCGAAAAATACATGGAATTTGGTTTCCGTATTGGACTATCGCTGGTTCTGATGCTAATGGTATTCGCTACATGGAATGACTTGAATAAACCTTGGGTCAAAGATTTCTTCGTGGGTTTATTTTCCTAAATGGTTTGATTGATTTCAATCACCATTAAGTTAAATCCGGTATCCGCTTGGGGGGTGGAAAATTGCGAGTACTGTTTTTCGTTTGTATGGTCTCTTTTGCGATTCTAAATGTCGGATTGTTGGACCTTGGTAAAGCCTATGCCCAAAGCACTGGTACGGTATCTGATATTCGCGTTGAAGGAAATCGTCGGATTGAAGCCGCGACTATCCGCTCCTACCTTCTATTCTCCGCAGGTTCCCCCTATAATCGCTCCCGTGTGGATAAGTCTTTGAAGGCGTTGTTTAATACTGGGTTATTTGCGGATGTAAGTTTTCGCCGTGATGGAAGTACCGTCATCGTGAGTGTTGTTGAAAATCCAATTATCAATAGGCTGGCCTTTGAAGGAAATCGTCGAATTGCCGATGATATCCTCAGCTCTGAAGTGCAACTGCGCCCCCGCATTGTATATACACGTGCCCGCGTACAAAATGATGTGCAAAGGATTATTACAGTATACCGCCGAAATGGACGATTTGCAGCTGTCGTTGAACCAAAAGTTATTCAACTGCCGGAAAACCGTGTTGATCTTGTTTTTGAAATCAATGAAGGCGAAGAAACAGGCATTAAGAAAATCCGCTTTGTTGGAAATAAGAAATTTTCTGATAAACGTCTGTTAAGGCAAATCTCTACAGATGAAACCCGTTGGTATAATTTTTTGTCAGATAGCGACACTTACGATCCGGATCGGTTGACATTTGACCGGGAACTTCTTCGTAAATACTATTTGTCAAAGGGGTATGCGGATTTCCGTGTTGTATCGGCCATTGCTGAATTGACACCTGATCGAGATGGTTTTTTTATAACGTTTGCCGTTGATGAAGGACGTCAATATACGTTCGGTAAAATCGATATAGCAAGTGAAATCAAAGATTTGCAACCCGAAGCAATTCGGGCTTTGCTAACAACATTTGAAGGGGAAATCTATAACGCGGATAAAATTGAAGAAAGCATTCAGGCGATTACGTTTGAGCTTGGTAAGCTCGGTTACGCCTTTGTAAATGTTCGTCCGCGGGTTGATCGTGATAAAGAGAGTCTTAAGATTGGCATCTCATACCATATCAATAAAGGCCCGAGAGTATATGTTGAAAGGATCAACATTACCGGAAATGTCAGAACCTTGGATCATGTCATCCGCCGAGAATTTAGATTGGCAGAAGGAGATGCTTTCAACACAGCACTGCTTCGCCGGTCAAGATCTCGGATCAGGGGGCTGAATTTCTTTGAAAAAGTTGACGTCACCCAGGAAGAAGGTAGCTCACCGGATAAAACAATTGTTAATGTGGATGTTCAAGAAAAATCCACAGGAGAACTCAGTGTCGGTGCTGGTTTTTCAACAACCGATTCTGTATCAGGCGATCTAACCATTCGAGAGAGAAACCTTTTGGGTAAAGGGCAAGATCTGAAATTCAGCATTTCCCTCGGGGCAGACACACAGCAAGTGGATCTTGGTTTCACGGAACCTTATTTTCTTGGACGTGAATTGAGTGCCGGATTTGACATTTACTCCATCCGCAATGATTTACAGGATGAAAGTGGATATGATCTAGAAAGGAATGGATTTAATTTGCGCACAGGATTTCCGATTAAGGAAAATGTGAGTGCAGCCGTCAAATATTCACTGGTGAATGAGAAAATCAGTGACGTGAGTAGTGCTGCATCCAGCGCAATTCAAAGGGCTGAAGGAGAGTATCTTACATCCTCCATAGGGTATAAGCTTACTTTTAATTACCTGGATGACCCCATACTGCCTGTAGAAGGTAACAGATATTCCTTTGGCCAAACTTATTCAGGGGTTGGCGGAGAGGTCTATTCACTGGCAACCACTGCAGACTATATTCATTTCTTCCCAGTTTATGAAGATGATGTTGTTTTGAGTCTTGATGCACGTGGTGGATATATCGTTGGTCTTGGTGAAGATGTTATTCTTTCACAACGCTTTAATTTGGGAGGGAATACCTTTCGGGGCTTTGAAAAATCGGGTATAGGGCCTAGAGATAGTGTAACCACTGATGCCTTGGGCGGAAATGCATATGTGGTCGGTAAGGCAGAATTGCGATTTCCATTAGGATTTCCTGAGGAATTTGGATTGCTGGGCAGTTCATTTATTCAGGCTGGAACGCTTACTGGTATAGATGATAGTGACGCTGACATTGTAGATGATGCTTCTATTCGCGCATCAGCTGGCGTTGGCGTAAATTGGACATCTCCTTTTGGACCAATTCAGATAAATATTTCCTATCCGTTCTTGAAAGAGGATTATGATAAAGACGAAGTATTTCAGTTTAATTTTGGAACTCGGTTCTAAGATGGCTTTTTCTGAACAAAAAAGTGTTTATTCCTCGCTTTGGATTGCCCTTTTTGTTGCTTTTTCTCTGGTGATACCAGCTTCAGCTGTTAAAGCTGAAATTGTTGTAATTCTCGATCTGGGTAAGGTTTTGGCGAATTCCAAAGCGATGACAGATATTAATAGACAAATAAAAATATTGGAGACGGAAATTCGTGCAGTGGGTATTGAGCGCGAAAAACAGCTTCGCGATGAACAGGATGAGTTGAACCGGCAAAGAGTCATATTGCCGCCTGAAACTTTTGAACAGAAAAAGAAAGCATTCAATAAAAAGGCAAAACTTTTTAAAAATGAAATGCAATCGAAGTTGAGACAACTTGCTCTCAGCCGATCAGTGTCAATTAATAAGATTGAGAAGACAATGGAGCCGATTGTGTCCAAAATAGCAGCGTCAGTCGGCGCAACATTGATTCTGGAAAAAAAACAGATCTTGTTCGGTGCAAAGAATCTTGATATTTCTAGCCGCATTATCAAACAGTTGAATGCTGTGCTGACAACAGTGCCTGTGAAACTTGTGCCACTTCCGAAAAAATAATGGCAGATAAAAAATTCTTTAAATACTGCGGTCCATTTACTTTGGATGAGCTTGTCTCCTGCGCTGACGCAGAAGTGTCAGATAGGAGTTTACTGTCTGTTAAAATCGAGGATGTTCAATCCCTTGAAAAAGCTGGCCCTACTGATATTAGCTTTCTAAGTAATCCGAAATACTTGAATGATTTCAAGGAGTCAAAAGCCGGAGCATGTATTGTTTCACCTCAAAATGTGACATTTTCTCCAGAGGGAATGGCATTAATTATCACAGAAAACCCCTATAAGGCATTCGCTAAGATCTCCACGCTTTTCTACCCGGAAAAAAAGTCAGATGGTATTATAAACCCCACCGCAATCATCTCGAAAACCGCCAAAATAGGGAGCAATGTTTCCATTGGCGCCTATACCGTGATCGAAGATGGTGTAAGTATTGGGGATAACAGTATTATTGGTGCTCAATGCATTATTGGCGAAAACTCCGAGTTAGGTGAAGATTGTCGCCTCCGCATCCAAGTTTCTGTAAAGTGCAGCCATATTGCTGACAATGTTACCCTTTATTCAGGCGTTCGGATTGGAGAAGATGGCTTTGGCTTTGCACCGGATCCTGCAGGACATGTAAAAATACCGCAGCTTGGTCGCGTGATCATTGGCTCCAACGTTGAAATTGGCGCTAATTCAACAATTGATCGGGGTTCTGGGCCTGACACAGTCATTGGAGAGGGGTGCTGGATCGATAATTTGTGTCAGATAGCGCATAATGTCCGTCTTGGGCGGGGATGCATTATTGCTGCTCAATCTGGTATTTCGGGTAGTACTGTTCTTGAAGATTTTGTTGTCATTGGCGGACAA
>JAESPT010000055.1 GCA_016765515.1 Sneathiella sp.
CGAACATTTGCACGAATGCGCTCTTGTTGAGAGTACTTGGCTTGTTTTTCAAAATGCTCATCAATTAACCTTCACTTGGATGATGGTCGTGCCAATGACGGGCAATATCAATACGCCGGGCAAACCACACATTTTCATGAGATTTTGCATATTCAAGAAAGCGTTTAAGGGCCGCGATACGGCCTGGCCGACCAACCAGCCGGCAATGCAGCCCGACCGACATCATTTTTGGGGCGTCCGCCCCCTCTTCATACAGAGTATCGAAGCTATCCTTCAGATATGTATAAAACTGATCGCCACTGTTAAATCCTTGCAATGCAGCAAATCGCATATCATTTAAATCCAGCGTATAGGGCACAATCAGCTGTTTTTTGCCGGCCACATCCGTCCAATAGGGCAAATCGTCATCATAGGCATCGGCGTCATAGAGAAAGCCGCCATTCTCTACGACCAATTTTCGTGTATTGGGACTAGTTCGACCGGTGTACCAGCCAAGAGGCTTTTGCCCCGTGATCCGCTCGATAATTTCAACAGCCTTGTTCATATGCTCTCGTTCAACATCCTCGGGAACATATTGATAATTGATCCAGCGATAGCCATGACTGCAAATTTCATGGCCCGCGTCGACAAAAGCTTGAGCCACATCGGGGTTTCGTTCAACGGCCATGGCAACCGCAAAAACTGTCAGCGGAATATCGTATTTTTCGAACAGTCGAAGCAAGCGCCAAACGCCTGCCCGGCTACCATATTCATAGATAGATTCCATGCTGATATGTCGCACACCCGGCAGCATTTCTGCGCCAACGATTTCAGACAAAAAGGCTTCTGACCCTTCATCCCCGTGCAGGATATTATTTTCGCCGCCTTCTTCATAATTCAGGACAAATTGAACGGCGATTTTTGCACCCTTTGGCCATTTCGGGTCCGGCGGATTGGCACCATAACCAATCATATCTCGTGGATAGTTTGAAATCTCTGCCATGTCCTTGCCTTACTTTTAAGCGTCTGAGCCAGTCGTTCCAGAAAAGATCTCATACAGATCACTCTCCGGTTCTTTTCCATCCAAATTCAACTGTTCTTCACACACTTGCAGATGATCAATCATCAACTGGACAGCTTTTTCTTCACTCCCCTCCCGGATGGCTTGGATGATGTCACCATGCTCTTCACAAGAACAACTTTGGTTTCCCATCTTCTTGCTTTGATATTGAACATGGATAAGGGAGGTTCTGGATACAAGTTCCCGTAGATAATCAGTGAGAGATTCATTGCCCGCAATTTTCGCCAGGGCAAGATGAAAATCACCAGAAAGGGCCACCCACCTGCTATGTTCACCCCGCTCAATGCTTGTCGCTTCTTCTATTAGCATGCCTTCCAAATGACGAATATCACTAGCCGAAATGTTCTTGATAACACGGCGCATGATACCTTCTTCTACAACTTTACGGGCATCCAATACATCGCGCGCTTCATCGGGGGTTGGCTCTGATACATAGGCCCCTCGGTTTGGCAGGATATTGACAACTTTCTCATGAGCCAGACGCTGTAATATCTTGCGAATTACCGTTCGACTAACACTAAAAATTTCACCAAGAACATCTTCCGATAACTTCGTTCCGGGCGACAGTCTTTGCTCCAGGATAGCAGCGAACATTTGTCCGTAAATATGTTCATCCTGATTGCCGGCCTTGGTCGGTTTTTGTTCTACATCCAATTTGGTAACAGGTGTCATTCACGCCATCATTATTTAGAAAGATTGTACATTAAGTCAATTTTGCAAAACAATATCTACATCTATTGTATACAAATTTACAAGGAAATGATTCATTAAAATTGCTCATTTATTATACAAATGCCTCAATTGTAATCAATGTTCTGATCTTTTCAGCCATTCCTTTGTTCATTTCAATTCAATGAAATAAAAAGACAATCTCCCGGTACCTCAATTTTAAATACGCACCGAAATACAAAATACATAAAAAATGTAGACAATATGTCGCATCTCATGCATCTTTTTGCCCATTGCGTAGGCGTTCGTTGAGTAAAGCTCCATAATGCTGGCAATTTGTAAGGTACGGGAGAGCTGGATAAGCCCATGGGCAAACTAACAACACATATTTTGGACACTGCATCGGGAAAGCCCGGTGCAAACATTCAAATTCAACTTTATTTTCTGAACGATGATAGCTGGGAAATGGTTTTAGAAACTGTTTCCAACGATGATGGTCGCTGTGATTCACCGTTACTCGAAGGGGATGCCTTAAAAGTTGGAAAATATGAACTGGTCTTCCATGCAGGTGATTATTTTGAAAATCAGGGAATTGATCTGCCTGAAACCAAATTTCTGGATGAAGTTGTATTGAGGTTTGGAATTCCAGATGCGAATGAACATTATCATGTTCCGCTATTGGTCTCGCCGTACAGTTACTCCACTTATCGAGGAAGTTGAGACAAAACAGCAACAGAATAAAAATAACGCTGGCATCAATTGGGAAATAACCCAGCGAACACGACAAAAATTAGCGGGGAGCTAATATGAGTGAAATATCACGGTCAGGAAGTTCGGCCGACGTAAGTGAGGCGGATTTAAGAAATCCAGATTACACACCGCCATTAATGAAGGCGGTTCCACTTGGCATTCAACATGTTCTTGCAATGTTTGCGGGCAACGTCACTGTCCCAATTATTATTGCCGGAGTTGCAGGACTTGCAGGCGGAGATAAAATTTTTCTCATTCAAATGGCCATGCTCGTCGCTGGCCTGGCGACACTATTGCAAACTGTGGGCGCAGGTCCGATTGGCGCAAGGCTACCCATCATGCAGGGAACAAGTTTTGCTTTCCTTCCTGTGATGATTCCAATTGCAGCGACAATAAAAGGGGTTGATGCCCTTTCTGTCATATTTGGCGCGACGATCGTTGGCGGCATATTTCATTTCTTTCTCGGAACCTTCATTGGCCGCTTCAGAGGCATTCTGCCGCCCTTGGTCACCGGTCTTGTCGTCGCAACGATTGGGCTGACCCTTCTCCCTATTGGCGTTGAATATGTGGGCGGCGGAAAATTCGCTAAATTTGTCACGAAAGATTTCGGTGAGTGGTACCATCTGCTTCTCGGCGTCATCGTTATTGTTGTCATCTTGACGACTAAATTTATGACCAAGGGAATGGCCTCCGCATCGGCAATTTTGATTGGCCTTCTTACTGGTTATCTTATCGGCATTCCAATGGATATGGTCAATTTCGA
>JAESPT010000056.1 GCA_016765515.1 Sneathiella sp.
AGCTTTCGCCGCCCAGGCATGTGCGGTCAACAAGGAACTGGGTTGGGATACAGATAAAGTGAATGTCAATGGCGGTGCCATTGCGATCGGGCATCCGATTGGAGCGTCCGGTGCACGTGTTCTTGTCACGCTACTTCATGAAATGCAGAAGCGTGATGCGAAGAAGGGACTTGCCACCCTCTGTATTGGTGGCGGTATGGGAATTGCGATGTGTGTAGAAAGATAACAATAATAATTTGATCAAGGGAAAAGGGATTATGAGCAGAGTAGCAATCGTGACGGGTGGTACCCGAGGAATAGGCGAAGCCATTTCCATCATGCTGAACAAAAAAGGCTACAAAGTCGCTGCAACTTACGCAGGCAATGAAGAACGGGCAAAGGAGTTTTCCGAGCGCACGGGCATTCCTTCCTACAAGTGGGATGTGGCCGATTTTGATGCCTGTGTCGCCGGTGTCGCCAAAATTAAAGAGGATTTGGGGCCAATAGAAATCGTTGTCAATAATGCGGGGATCACCCGCGATAGCACACTGCACCGAATGGACCAAGCATCCTGGCAACATGTCATCGATACGAATCTTGGTTCGTGCTTCAATATGTGTCGGGCAACAATTGAAGATATGCGCGCCAGTAAGTTTGGCCGTATTGTGAATATCGGGTCTATTAACGGCCAAGCCGGTCAATATGGACAAGTCAACTATGCGGCTGCAAAGTCCGGCATTCACGGATTTACCAAGGCAATGTCACAGGAAGGTGCGGCACAAGGCATCACTGTCAATGCTATTGCCCCTGGTTATATTGATACAGATATGGTGTCTGCTGTACCGCCGCAGGTCCTGGAGAAAATTGTTGCCAAAATTCCGGTTGGTCGCTTGGGTAAAGCCAGTGAAATCGCGCGCGGAGTTTGCTTCCTTGTGGCCGATGATGCGGGATTCGTAACTGGATCAACCCTGTCCATAAATGGCGGGCAGCATATGTATTAAGTCGGACCCACCGACTGAGAAAAGGCATGGTGTCGGCTCCCTGGCAATCATGCCTTTTCATGTTTGATTTTCCTGATCCGCCACTATAGATATGATCTACCGTCTATTCACAGTTCAATTGATTGTCATTTCGTTGGCGTAACGGGGTAGGAATTTATGTCGTCTGTAGCCATCGTTGTATCCAGGAATTTTGGTACACTCTGCGGATTAGCCGCTATCCTTCTTTGGGCTCTTCTCGCCCTGTTTACAGTGTATACCGGCAATATTCCCCCTTTTCAGCTGACCGCCATGACGTTCTTCGTGGCCTTTTCTCTTGCGCTGCTAAAATGGATAATTCGGGGCGATAATATAATGCGCTTCATACAACTTCCTCCCGCCCTGTGGGCTTTGGGAGTAGGTGGGTTGTTTGGGTACCATTTTTTCTATTTCATGGCCTTGAAAAATGCGCCCGCTGCAGAAGCCGGATTAATCGCCTATCTCTGGCCTTTATTGATTGTTCTTTTTTCGGCGTTGCTGCCCGGCGAAAAATTACGATGGTTTCATGCGGTCGGTGCAGTTGTTAGTTTGCTCGGCGCGTCACTGCTCATCACCAAGGGAGAAGCCTTAAATCTCAGCGCTGAATATTCGCGCGGATATGCTGCTGCGTTGGTCTGCGCCTTTATCTGGTCCGGTTATTCCGTATTGAGCCGAAAATTTTCCACAGTCTCAACCGATGTTATTGGCGTCTTCTGTGGGGTGACCGCCCTCTTGGCGTTGTTTTGTCATTTGGCGTTTGAGCAAACATTGATCCCGACGTCATTTTCCATGTGGGCGGCAGTTCTTGGTCTCGGTATTGGTCCGGTTGGTGCCGCTTTTTTCCTATGGGATGTCGGGGTTAAGCATGGGGACATTCAGGGACTTGGTGTGCTGTCCTATTTGTCACCGCTGCTTTCGACAATTTTACTTGTTGCCCTTGGGGTTGCCGCATTTTCCGCGTCCCTGGCTATCGGCTGCCTACTGATAACATTGGGAGCTGCTATTGGCTCTTTTAATATGTTTCAGGGATGGTTGGATAAGAGGCGGTAAGCCGCTTATCCATTCCTCGTTACCACTTTCCAGTATTTTCCATGCTGGCCCAGGGTTCTGCCGGGGCGAGTGCCTCCCCTTTTTGTAAAAGTTCGATGGAAATATTGTCAGGGGAACGGATAAAGGCCATTCGCCCATCACGGGGGGGACGGTTAATAACAACACCCCCATCCATCAGTTTTTGACAGGCCGCGTAAATGTCGTCCACTTCATAAGCGAGATGACCAAAATTCCGACCTTCGTCATAATTTTCCTGATCCCAGTTATAGGTCAATTCCACTTGCGCCTCTTCTTGCCCCTCGGGAGCCAGGAAGATAAGGCTGAACCGTCCGGCCTCAATATCTTTACGCCGTATTTGCTTTAGACCAAGTTTATTGCAGTAAAAATCCAGGCTTGCGTCTAAATCAGTGACCCGCACCATTGTGTGAAGATATCGCATGTTTCTTACCCTGTTTATTTGTTATTTCATTAATTATCGGATGGTGTCCAGATTTCAGGTGCCATTTCAAATCCAGAAAACTCGAAACCGGGGGCGACCGTGCATCCGACCAATGTCCATTCGCCAAGCGATCGGGCTGATTGCCAATCCCCTTTTTTAACAACAATTTGCGGCCGGGCACCGGCGAGCAGGTCGGATCCCAGTATTTCGTCATTTGCCTTTTGACCCTCTTTGGCAATAGAGAGCTTCAGAGGGGAACCTGCATAGTAATGCCAGACTTCCGCCGCATCGACGCGGTGCCAATGAGATATTTGCCCTTCCAGCAATAGATAATAAATTGCCGTAGACGCAGATCTGTTCTCAGGCGTTAAGTTATCCGTATCGCGGAAAGTTTCAGCGTAAAATCCGCCCTCTGGATGAGGTGCCATATGTAGTTTTTGTATGATGTCTTCTGGCGTCATTAAAAACTATCTTTACGCCGGCGGGTTTCAGCAAAGACACTGACAAGATCAGCGCCTTGCATCCCGAGTGTTGATTGTAGGTCAGGGCTATCCGGCCTTAAGAAGGGATTTGTTGCTTTTTCTTCCCCAATGGTTGAGGGAACGGTCGGAATATTAGCAGCGCGTTTCTTTAAGATGTCATCAAAGCGGAGTTTCAATGCCTTGTTCTGTGGCTCCACTGTAACCGCGAAATGAGCATTTGCTTCTGTATATTCATGGGCGCAGTAGATTTTTGTTTCATCGGGCAATTTCAGGAATTTGCCAAGACTTGTCCACATCTGGGCCGGACTTCCTTCAAACAGGCGGCCGCATCCAAGGGCAAATAACGTATCACCGCAAAATAGGGCGTCAGACTCTTCAAACCAGTAGGCGATATGGCCAACAGTATGGCCCGATACATCAAAAATCTTGGCAGATTGAGTACCAAATTCAAAGATGTCTCCTTCGACTAATTGAATATCGATTCCGGGAATGCGGGCGGCATCCTCTTTGGATCCGACAATGACGCACCCTGTTTTTTCTTTCAGTTCAAGATTGGCACCCGTATGATCCATATGGTGATGGGTATTGATGATATGGGTGAGCGTCCAATTGAGTTCGTTCAATTTATCCAGAACAGGACCTGAGACAGCGGGATCAACAATTCCCACATTGTTACTCTGGGGGTCTTTAAATAAATAGAGATAATTGTCATTTAAGACAGGGATTTGGTGAATTTCCAGTTTGCTCATGTGTTTCTAACTTTTATTGTAAATTCCAGGCCGATAGGGACAGTATAACATTATGATGAGGCCCGATGTCATAGATTTACGGAAATTTTATCACACGCATCTTGGCGGCGTTGTGAGGCGGGCTTTGGTCCGTAAAATTCGACTGATTTGGCCAGACCTTTCCAATTTTCGATTGCTGGGTCTGGGATATGCGACACCCTATCTTTATCCATTTCGCAGTGAAACAGAACGGACCATTGCTCTTATGCCCGCCAGGCAAGGGGTTATCCAGTGGCCCCATAGCGGTCCAGGACTTGTTGGTCTGTGTGATGAAACGGATCTTCCTCTTGCTGACAGTTCTATTGATCGGGTCATTTGGGTGCATGGATTGGAAAACTCTGAGGCAACGGATGCCGTGCTGCAGGAAATTTGGCGGATTTTAACTTCAACCGGAAAATTACTGGTTGTTGTGCCGGGCCGCCGCGGTGTGTGGGCGCGGATGGAGAAAACACCTTTTGGGCATGGCTATCCTTATAGTGACCGCCAACTACGAAGGATTTTGCGGGCAAATATGTTTACGTCTGGCGACATTCACGGGGCTCTGTATTTTCCGCCCAGCGGTGCGCGGTTAAATTTACGAGCCGCGAAGTTCCTCGAAAATTTGGGCGAAAAATGGTGGCAGGGATTTAGCGGTGTTCGGGTTATCGAAGCAGAGAAGCAAATCTTCGCAATTGCGGAGGAAGAAAAACGAAAACGCCGTCACCGTCCGGTTATTGCGCCCGCCGCCCGCCCCATCGGCGCTCGGCGCGTCTCTGATAAACAATAGGCCGAGCCAATATTAACAGCCTTTAATCAGTCTATCCGTTGGAGAGCAGAAAAACGCATTGTGCGCCAAAAAAATTGGCTCTGAAGCTGTCGGGATGAAATTTAAGGACTTTTCCACGGGCACCGACTATGACGGATTCTTCAATGGTAATTCCAAGCTCAGAGCAAAGCATCGTAAAGTCATGAAGTGAGCAAAAATGAATGTTCGGTGTTTCATACCAGGCGTAATCCAGCGAACTGGTCATGGGCATCCTCCCCTTAAACGCCAGATAGGCACGGCAACGCCAGTAGGCGAAGTTTGGAAAGGAGACAACGGCCTTTTTACCAACGCGCAATAACTGTTCCATCACCATTTTGGGGCGGTGGGTTGCCTGCAGGGTCTGACTGAGAATGGCGTAATCAAAACCTTTGTCAGGGTAATCTGACAAATCAGTATCCGCATCCCCCTGAACCACAGAAAGACCTTTGGTGACACAGGCATTCACACCGCTTTGACTAAGTTCTATCCCGCGGCCATCTACATTTTTGGTCGTCACCAGATGGGACAGAAGAGTTCCCTCGGCGCAGCCCACATCCAGGACCCGACTTTTGGGTGCGACCATCTCCGCAATCAGTTGCAGATCAACACGAATATCCTGTGGGCGGACGAGCATTGATTTTATCATCGTTGTACAAGCCCTCGGCTCATGGCTGTTGATTCCAGAAATCCGCCAATTGTCTGAATCATCTCAGGCGTATCCAGCAAAAACGCGTCATGTCCCTTGTCCGTCTCAATTTCGACAAAGCTGACATTTGCCGCTGCGGCAATCAGAGCCCGGACCACATCCTTGCTTTCAGAGGTTGGAAAGAGCCAGTCGCTGGAAAAGGAGACCACACAAAACCGTGTATTCGTGCCTTCAAAAGCTTTTGGCAAGGAGCCGCCGTGATCACTGGCAAGATCGAAATAATCCATTGCCCGGGTTACATAAAGATAGGAATTGGGGTCAAACCGATCAACGAAATTGATGCCCTGATAGCGCAGGTAACTTTCCACCTGAAAATCTGCGTCAAAACCATAGGTCAGATTATCTCGGTCCTGAAGGTTTCTACCAAATTTCCGATGAAGCGCCGTTTCAGAAAGATAAGTGATATGAGCCGCCATGCGCGCAACAGCCAGGCCCGCTCTGGGTATCTTGTCGCTGTCGTAATAATTACCACCCTGCCAGTTTGGATCGGCCATAACAGCCTGACGCCCCACCTCATGGAACGCAATATTTTGCGCCGAATGTTTGGCGGCCGTCGCGATCGGGATCGCGCTGAAGCAGCGATCAGAATAGGCGCTGGCCCATTGCAAGACCTGCATGCCGCCCATAGATCCCCCGACCACCGAAAACCAGTCAGTTATCTCCAGATAGTCTTGCAAAAGGGCCTGCGTTCGAACCATATCACCGATGGTAATCATCGGCAGGGTTAGCCCATAAGGCTTTCCAGTC
>JAESPT010000057.1 GCA_016765515.1 Sneathiella sp.
CTCGTACGCCATTATCAGAATCTTCCAAAGCAAGGCAATTTTGCGGACTAAATCCCAGCTTTTTAGCGGCGGTGAGGTAAATTTCCGGATGGGGTTTACCGCGCGATACCTGATCGCCGGTCATCAGAACGGAAAAATGACCGATTAGATTGGCGTTAGTGAGTTTACGTTTTGCATTTTTCAGGCCGGTGGAGGTAGCAACGGCGCAGGGAATATTAGATCTCTCCAACCAGGTCAGAAATTCTGTCACGCCAGATTTCACGGGCACAGGATTTTCAATGGCCCTTTCGTGATACAGGGAGTTCCAGTAATTTATAAAGGCCTTCGTTGGAAAGGACGGAATGTTGTCTTCCAGGATGGTTTTTGTTGTTTCCATTGTACAGCCTATGCAGCGATTATAGACAGAGTGATCAAAGGTTATGTCCAGAAAAACGCAGGTTTCCTTAAAAGCCTGCAACGCCACGCGCTCCGTATCAAGGAGCAGGCCATCCATATCGAAAATCACAGCATCGCGCATTAAAAGAGCCCTTCAAGTATTTGATTACGGTCAATTCTAAACCAAATTTATGACATTTTACCGCCGATTAAACAGGTAATTGTAAATTATGGCTATTTTTTGAAAGAAAAATCCATCAGCTGGCGCGGAAAGTTCGCCGCACACTTGGCAAAAAAATCACAATATCGGGCAAGATCTCGTCACTTACTCAAGGGATAATATTTTTAACGAGTTTCTGGAGAGATAGAGTGGCGACTTATTATATCAAACACAAACAAACTGGCGAAATCCTCTTCTCGGATGACTGTTACTCGATCGATCAATGCTTGATGCAAGCGGTACGTCGCGGCGTACTCTTGAACAACGCTGACTTAACGGATCTTGAGCTGAATGATGCCAATCTTGGAGGCGGGAAATTAGAGGGGGCGGTCTTTTGGAATTCAAATTTGTCAGGAGCCATTCTTTCAGGGGCAAAATTGAAGAATGCCGATTTCTACGCTGCTGATTTAAGAGACGCATTATTATCCAATGCAGATTTATCGGGCGCTGATTTTAAAAACGCAATCTTATACAGGGCTCAATTAAGGAATACCAATCTAAGCGGTGCAAATTTCAATTATGCAAAATTATGCCGAGCGAATTTTACGGGTGCGAGATTGGAATTTGCTGATTTTAGGCAATCAGATTGGCACCTTTCCCTAGGAAAATCAGCCGGAGGGTGCGATAGCGCTTTTTATTATGATTCTGATTTGGAAGACTCAGACTGATACCGTGAAGACTGGATTTGTTCGCTTTTCTTCAACTGATTAAAGTTGTTCGGTCTTCCGTTTTCAGCGCAATCATCCCTCGAATGCTTTTTCCTTGGCTTTTAGAGCCCGGTAGAAAAAATCTGTTGCGGCTTGTACCCGTCGTGAGCGCAAAATATCTTTGTGGGACAGTAACCACAGTTCCGTACTCAATTCCTTGAGATCAAGGGATACCGGTTCAAGTTTGCTCGAAGAATCCCCCATAAACCGGGGGAGGATGGCGAGGCCAATCCCGTGCTCGGCAAGGGCACATTGGCTGACAAAACTGTTGGTTTTCAGAATAATTTGTTTCGCAGAAACATTCTGCATCATCCATTCCCCGACATGTGACGCCGACCAGGACGAAGAAGTTCCAAGCCAGGGGCATGTTTCCAAGGAGATCTTCATATCAGCTTTGAGGATTGAAGGGGCTCCGTAGATCCCAAAGTTAATATTACAAACCCGCTGTCCTACAAGATGAGACGGCGGCGAATTTGACGCCCGAATGGCGATATCGGCATCTCTGCTATCCAGATCCAGCCGATCATTGGTTATTGTCAGTTTGATGATGATCTCAGAATAAAGCGACCTGAAGTTGTTCACCTCCGGCGTCAGGCAGTGGATAATTGAATCCGTTGTGGTGATGGACACTTCCCCGCTGATGGCAGTGTCACTCCCGGCAATTTTTCGATCAAGGTCAGCAATGGTCGCTTCAATCGACTTGGCCGCATCCAAAAACACTTCGCCTTCAGGGGTCAGGATATACCCACTTCTGAGGCGCTCGAATATGCGCACTTTAACCTGGCTTTCGAAGGCACTTACGCGGCGTAAAACAGTGGTGTGATCAACCTTCAACGCACGGGCTGCTGCGGCCAGCGATCCTTTTTGGGCGACGGTCAGTACATATTCCAGATTCCCCCAGTTCATAATGCTCATTGCGTTTCCAGTGTATGATGTGCATATACGCACATATACTAGGGAAAAATGGCCAATTGTCACCTGCAAAAATACTCATATATAGTGCATAATCTTTATATCCTGTTGGAGTAACTGAAATGAAAAAGATTCTTTCCGTTGTTGGCACCCTTGCTGTGCTGGGCGCAATTTCAACCAGCGTTTTTGCGGTTGAATTTGAGCGAGAAATTAAAGCCCGTCAGTCGGTGATGCAAATCTATGCATTTAACCTTGGCATTCTCGGCGCTATGGCCAAGGGTGAAAAAGAGTATGAGGCGGGCTTGGCACAAACCGCTGCAAATAATTTGAATGCCGCTATTCTGATGAATAATGGTGCCATGTGGCCTATGGGCTCAGACATGTCCGCTCCTGGCTTGGCGGGAAAAACCCGGGCAAAAGCAAATATCTGGACAAGTTTTCCAAAAGTTGTTGAGACCCATAAATCATTGGCTGTGGCGTCTGCGGCAATGGCAGATGTTGCCGGTACGGGTTTGACAGCAATTCGTTCAAACATCGGGGCTGTTGGAAAAGGCTGCCAATCTTGTCATGAAGCTTTCCGCGCCCCTAAAAAATAGATGTTTTTCGGCGCCCTGTGATCCTGAATTCATAGGGCGTTCCTGCTGAATGGGATTCCCTGTGATTAAAAGAGTTTTTTTCTCCCTCCTGGTTCTTGGCCTGGTCGGCGGCACTGTTTTTTATATCCTCACACAACCCGAACAAATAACGGTCGCCTCAATTCCTGAACATCAGGTGGATTTATCCAATGGCGAACAGATGTTCTGGGCGGGGGGCTGCAGTTCCTGTCACGCGGCACCGGGCGTCAAGGGCCCGGATAAACTTATTCTGAGCGGCGGCGTTACGTTGGACACTCCTTTTGGCGTTTTTCGCGTGCCTAATATCAGTCCTGATAAGAAGGCCGGTATCGGTTCCTGGCAGCTTGTAGATTTTTTGAACGCCATGAGAAAGGGAGTCTCTCCTGAGGGCGAGCATTATTATCCAGCCTTTCCGTACACAAATTATCAGCGCATGCCGGTTGAGGATCTGATTGACCTCAAAGCTTATTTGGACAGTTTGCCGGCAACGAGGAATGACGTTCCTGATCATGATCTGACATTTCCTTTCACAATTCGCCGCGGTTTGGGTCTTTGGAAACTTTTCTATCTCGACCAACAACCCTATTCTTACTCTCAATCCAGAAAAGGCGCCATTGAGCGTGGACGGTATCTGGTAGAAGGTCCCGGACATTGTAGCGCCTGCCATACCGCTCGGGATTTGTTTGGCGGTGAAGTGATAGCGGCCAAATATGCAGGTGCGCCGTCTTTTGAAGTGAAACAGGGTGAGAATTCAGGATCGGTCCCTAATATTACGCCGCATGAAGACGGCCTTGCCAGATGGAGTGAACGCGATATCATCTTTGCCTTTGAAACCGGCATGACCCCGGAATATGACAGCTTTGGCGGCTCCATGGTGGCCGTACAGAATAACCTGTCGAAATTGTCCCCTGAGGATCGTGTTGCCATGGCTGCCTATCTCAAATCGCTGCCGCCAATTGCGTCGATAAAACCGTAGCTACTTTCGTAATTTTGATTGGATATAAGGAGGAGTCTCATGTCGC
>JAESPT010000058.1 GCA_016765515.1 Sneathiella sp.
TCATTGATTTGATTATCCAAAGTCCCCTCCCCGTTTTTGCGCAGTTCCCCAACACATGCACGGGCGCGCAAATCCCTACCCCAAATCAACTATATCATCTAAGATTTATTTAGTGAAACATTGTATTCGACGAAACTAATTGTACAAATTCACCTATGGCGCATCACTTCGTATGATTACCAAGGCTTGAGCCGATTATGCGTCATATGGATGCGATGAGGTGCTGGGTCGCTTGGAGGATCAGATAATGTAAGGTGAACGGACAAGCCTCGCTCGCCATCGCTTCTACCTTGTTTTATAGTCGGAAAAATCGTGTGTATGCGAAGCCGCGAAAAACCCGCATTGAAAAGAGAACGGCCACTGTTGCGGTTGACGAGTGTTACGCTGACAGATCAGCGTAACACTCTGTTGTTTAAGCTTAAGGCTTATTCAGTGCCCCAGCCGCTAACAGCTTTAACTTCCAGGAAGTCTTCCAGTCCCCAAACACCGCCTTCACGGCCGTTACCAGATTGTTTGTATCCGCCGAACGGTGCACCGGCACCGCGGGAAGTTCCGTTCATTTCGACCATACCGGACCGAAGACGACGGGCAACGCGATTGGCTTTAGCAGGATCTTGCGTCTGAACATAGTTGGTCAGACCATAAACCGTGTCATTGGCAATCTTGATGGCTTCTTCTTCTGTATCGAAGGGGATCATGGTCAGAACCGGACCAAAGATTTCTTCCCGGGCGATGGCCATTTCATTGTTCACATCAGCAAAGACAGTCGGACGAATGAAATATCCTTTGTCTTTCCCTTCAGGTTTGCCAACGCCGCCAGCGATCAGATTGGCGCCTTCATCAATACCCTTCTGGATCAGTGCCTGAATTTTATTGAACTGTATTTCAGAAACAACAGGACCAATATGACGTCCTTCTTCTGACGCTGCATCAACGGTTGTTGCACCGGCAACGGCAGTCGCCATTTTCACGGCATCATCATAGATAGAGCGTTCGACAAGCATCCGCGTTGGAGCATTACAGGACTGACCCGTATTCATCATGCAATGCATCACACCGCGTTTTACGGCTTTTTCGTCGGCATCTGCTAAGACGATATTTGCCCCTTTACCGCCCAGCTCCAACGCCACACGCTTTACGGTGTCCGCTGAATTTTTAGTAATCGCTGTACCGGCACGGGTTGATCCTGTGAAGGAAATCATATCCACATCCGGGTGACCGGACAGCTGTGAGCCAACGCCCACACCGTCACCGTTCACCAGATTGAAGACACCGGCTGGGAAGCCAGCTTCTTCAACAAATTCAGCAAATAGGTGAGAAGAGAGCGGTGCGACTTCAGACGGCTTCAAGATGACTGTGCAACCGGTTGCCAGTGCTGGAATAACTTTCAAAGTGACCTGGTTCATGGGCCAGTTCCACGGTGTAATCAAACCGCAGACACCAATTGGCTCATAGAGGATCCGATCGTTCGGTGCATGATTTCCCAGCGGACGATCAAATTCGAACTTTTTGAAGGCCCGGATGAAGTTCCGGATATGGAAGGCACCGGAGCCAGACTGAGCTGTTTTCGCCATGGAAATAGGAGCGCCCATTTCCAGGGAAATTGCTTCACCCATTTCAGCGTTGCGGGCTTCATAAATATCCGCCAGCTTTTCGATCAAAGCGAGGCGCTCTTCTTTCGGCGTTTGGCTCCAGCTATCAAAGGCAGCACGGGCCGCAGAAACTGCTGCATCTGTATCGGCCTGATCTCCAAGAGAAATAACCGCGCAGGCCTCTTCATTGGATGGGTTGATCACATCAAGATCATTTGCTTTGGCGGGGGATACCCACGCGCCATTGATATAAAAATTACGTTTGTCTAACACGACATTGCTCCCGTTCTTTTTCATTTTTTGAAGATTTTCAATCCTTTATCCGCGCAAGGAGTTTCCTCAAGCTCAATAAAGTGACTGACGCCTCAAGAAGTTGGCCGCCCCTTTAGTGGAAGCGGATGACACTGACCTCAAAGTGCCCTCTGGAGCGTCCCTATGCAAGGCAAAATTTAGGATTTTTACAGGCTCTTTGACCGGGGTCACCAGAGCCCATGACATTGCCCTGCAATTTATGCATAAAAACGAAGCGGATGAAGCCGCTCCGTTTTAGGAATATCGTTTATTTCAGGTTGCCTCCTCAGCATCCTCTGAGACCTCAAACAGATCAAGAATAGAAGGATCACCATCCGTTTCAGGGGTCAAAAGAATGGCAGTTTCGTCCGTAATCTCTTCCGCTACAGTTTCCTCACTCTCCACTGAAACACTCTCGGGTTCGGTAACGACGGGCTCTGATATTGCCCCCTCTTCTTCAGGACTATCCAGCGGCGCAACAACCACCTCAGCGACACCTTCCTCGGCAATCGGCACATCAGCAGAATCAGCAGCAGGTTCTTCCACAGCCGGAGGTGTTAGTTCATTGACAAGATTCTGCGCCCCGTCCATATCACCATGAGCGATGAGGGAGACCAAATTTCCAAGAGCGAAGCCTGCAGGCGGCGTACCGCCTAACATTTGTTTTGCTAATTGCCCTGGCGCGCCGGCTTTCCCTCTGCCAGGATGATTTTGTTGCTGAACAGGCTCAGTCGCTCCTTCAACGGACTGAGACGGTTCCGATTTGGGAAAAACACGCACTTGATTGCCCTGTCCGTGTCCATGACCACTAATTGTATTAACCATATCATTTGCTCTCCTTGAACTGATGGCTCCAAACATACATGGTTAATTTAAGCAAATTTCACGCCAATATTATAAATTACCTAATATTATGTATTATCAAACCTTTTCCGGGGGTGTGCATGAAACCATCATGGTAAACAGGTAAAAATTACCGGAACGAAAAGGCGATAATTTCCGATTGCCGGATTATCTACCAAAGTTAATGAGCGATTTCTTTTTATGAGAATTTTCTTTTGAAGAATGGAAAATATTATATTTTTCTGATAGAGTAGTAATTAACAGAAATGGATAATACGAATGAGAGAGTATTCTCTCTGTTCGTTCCGTTATTAAAGAGAGCCCAAATCTAGAAATTGGGCCAGTTCACAGTTGTGTATCAATTTTGGGGGTCGCAGTGTGACGAAAATGGTGAGAGATTAAGCACCAAAGTTCAGTTCAACATTGTGACCAATTAAACCGATGGTTTGAGAGGTATGAATATGGGAACGAAAAAAATCGCACGCACAACATTTTTCCGCGCGAGCTTACCCGAAGTACGAACAATCAATACAACTGATTTAATTGATGCTTTAAAAATGGGCATCAGCGATTTTAACAAACGACCAACCCATTACATATTCCTCTGTATCACTTATCCGATCCTGATGATTATCATCGCGCGCATTTATGCGGGTTATGACGTTCTACCCATGGTGTTTCCTGTCATTGCCGGCTCCACACTGTTAGGTCCCTTTGCTGCTTGCGGCATGTATGAACTCAGTCGTCGCATGGAAAAAGGGATGGATTACCACTGGACTCGTTGTTTCAGTATCTTTCGCTCTCCCGCTATTCTCGGCATTCTGGCATTGGGAGCGGCTCTGGGCGTCCTGTTCCTGGCCTGGTTATTCTCGGCTCAGTGGCTTTATTCAATTTATTTTGAGGATTCTATCCCTGAATCGATTTCTGCCTTTATGTCACAAATCTTTACGACAACACCCGGCTGGACACTGATTATAGTCGGCTGCGGTGTCGGGTTCGTCTTCTCCGTAATGGCGTTGGCAATCAGTGTCGTCTCCTTCCCGTTTATTTTGGACCACCATGTCGATCCAATGACA
>JAESPT010000059.1 GCA_016765515.1 Sneathiella sp.
ATGCTGTTTTTTGGCCGGTATTTGCCAGTGTTGGAAGATTGGCTGTTGCCGTCGGTGCAGGTTCCTATGCGGTTCAGGAGTTGGGGGCCGGTTATGAGAGCTTGTTGATGTTCGTTGCAGGTAGCCTGACAGTCTACGGCATTGTCCCGGCGCTTTCTCTGGCTTTAGGGGCGTGGCGCCGGGCCAATCGGCACGTGATCCCGGCATAATGATCGGGGTCAATGGACTTGACGAATTGCTGGTTTCTGTAAACCTAGCCTTTAGATGTCAGTGATCCGCTCAAGGAAGGCGCCGTTTAAATGAAGAACATTATCGATCTGACGGTGCCCCTTGGTCCAAAGGCACTCGTCTATCCCGGTGATCCAATTCCCAAAGTAACCTTATTGAGTAGTCGATCGAACGGGGATCTGGTAACGACGTCAAATCTCGATATGTGCATGCACATCGGGACACATGTTGATTTACCAGGACATTTTATTGACGGTGCTAAGCTCCTCGGTGACTATTCTGTGGACGCTTTTACCGGGCATGCGTGTGTTTTGGATTTGACCAATGCGATGACCTCGATAAAAAAAGAGGATCTTACCGGTAGAGATATTCCCAGAAGACAGCATGTTCTACTAAAGACGCGGAATTCAAAGTTTTTGAGAGACGCACTCTTCACTGAAAACTATGTGTATTTGGAACCGGAAGCGGCGGCGTTGATTATACAGAGTGATCCGCTTTCAATTGGGATTGACTATTATAGTCTTGATCCAGCGGATACAGAAAGTCTCCCTGCACACCGGATCTGTGCTGAATACGGTATCCCCGTTTTTGTCTGTTTGGATATGGCCTCTGTGACGGCCGGGTCGTACTGGTTCGCAGGGCTGCCTCTAAACTATCCCACTTTGGAAGGGGCGCCTGTTCGGGCAATTATCTGGGACATCTAGAGTCCGGTATTCTCCAATAAGTTCAGTCTTCAACACATACAAAGCATAAATTTATCAAACTTTGGATTGACACTCATTGTCTCAAATGATAATCATTCTCAAAAGCAACTAGAGTCTCTGTGACTCAATTGAGTGAGCAAATTTCTGATGAATAGTGCAGCAAGAGAACCAGTCAAGGATAACTGGCTCATTTCTGTTGAAAAAGGGAAAGTGAGCAGTGCTGATATCTTTCAGGCTGGTAAAGAAATTTCCATTTTACATAACGGATTTGAATACAAACTGCGCCTCACGGGAAATGGAAAACTGATTTTAACAAAGTAGGTTAGTAGCAAGCCACCCAGCCAGCCCAACAGGTCAGCAAGGCAGCAAGCAATCGCCCTTAATTCAATAGTAGGAATTAACATGCGACATGTGTCTTGCGTGCCTTTGATTGGTGCGCTTCTATCATCCACGTTCTTGAGCACTGCCGTAGCGCAGGAGAAAATACCGGTTACGTCTCTGGATACGGTAACGGTTTATGCGACGCGCAGCGAACAATCTACATTCGACGTACCAGCCATTGTCTCCATAGTGGATGTGGATGCACCTGGTGCCGCCTTGTCTGGTGACATCGGGGATCTTCTGGAATTCACACCAGGTGTGGAGGTGGATAACGGACCGCGACGCAATGGACAAACCATCTCCATCCGCGGATTTGATGATGAGGCTATCATCACACTCATAGACGGGCGCCGTCAAAATTTTGAATCCGCGCATGATGGTCGGTTTTTTGTTGATCCCAGCCTCCTTAAAAAAGTGGAGATTGTGAAAGGCGCGTCCTCGGCTATATACGGCGGCGGAGCCGTGGGCGGCGTCATCGCGTTTGAAACCAAAGACGCTTCAGATATTCTGGCGCCAGGTGATGATTTTGGCGTGACGACCACTGCGGGGTATCGCAGTGGAAATAGAGAAATTGCCCCCGTTGTCAGCGCTTATGGCCGGACAGGGAATTTCGATATTCTGGGGAGTCTCGCTTATAAAACATCCGGTGATATCCGCACTGGCGGTGGTGATGAACTGGATACTGAGGATAATGTTCTCTCAGGAATGCTCAAACTTGGATATACAGCAGCTGACTGGCATACATTCAAGTTTCAATATCAGGGTCTGAACAATTCTGGGCAAGAGCCCAATAATGGCGCAGGCGGAATATCTACATCCAATCCGATTGTTGACAAGGATGTGCAGGATAATCAATTCGGTCTGAAATACGCGTACGACAATCCAGACAATGCGTTGCTAAATCTGAAATTTCATACCTATTTTAATGATATTGAAGTTGAAGAAGAGGATATCACTGGCTCAAATGCCGGGCGTGTCCAGAGCCGGTCGATCCAAACTCTTGGATTTACCGCTGACAATCAAAGCCGTTTTTCGTTTTCCGATACCAACGATCATACACTTTCCTTTGGCCTAGAAATTTATCGGGATGAACAGGAAGGATCTAGTACAGCGACGATTGATGGTTCCCGCGCTGGAGTTCCAGACGCAGAGACTTTGAATTACGGGTTTTATGTGCAGGATGAGATCAGTGTTTCCACATCCTTCGGTAAATTTATGATCATCCCGGCCGCCCGTTTTGATCGCTTCCAAAGTGAAGATAATGATGGAAATGAACAGGATGAAAGTGCTGTTTCTCCCAAAATTTCCCTAAGCTATAAACCCACGGAAAATTTTGTCTTTTTCAGTAGTTTGGCTCAGGCATTCCGCGCTCCTAACATGACAGAACTGTATGCAAGCGGCGTTCATTTTCCAGGCATACCTTTTGTCTTTCCCGACAATAATTTTATCCCCAATCCAGACTTGAAGCCAGAGACAGTGACAACCTTTGAGGTTGGCGCGGGGATTAATTTCAAGAGCGTTCTTGCGGGACACGACCAAGTCAAAATCAAGGGGTCCTGGTATCGAAGCAAAGGGGAAGACTTCATCACGCAGAGCGTGGATGTTTTTGCCGGCACAACAACAAATTCCAATATCGATAACGCAAAATTATGGGGTTGGGAAGTGGAAGGCGAATATGCGATCCACCCGTTTAAAGCCCGCGCCGGCCTTTCCTACGTGAACGCCAAGGATGAAGATACGGGGGAATATCTCTCCAACAATGTCCCGCTCACGTTGGTCACAGATTTCAGCTATGCAGTGGACAGTATCTCCTCCCTCGTTGGGTGGCGGTCTCGTTATGCAGACGAAAATGACAATGTGGGTTCCGGTGAAATTCCCACAGACGGTTATGGTGTGCATGATCTCTATTATCGTTGGGCGCCGATTGAAGGGCGTCTTCAAAACCTGACCCTGGATCTGGGCGTTGAAAATATCTTTGACAGGCGATACCAGAAACGTTTTGCCACCCTCAATGAAGAAGGCCGCAGTTATGTTGCGAGGGTTTCCGTTAAATGGTGAGACTGGACCAATCAGGCCTGTTTGAAGTGACGCGATGGGGTGGTTTTCTCACCCTGTCGCTTATTCTCAATTTTTATGTCCTGACGTTGATCAAACTGCCTGTCCCGGTGATCGAGGTTCCAATCCAGGAAATCTTTCGCATTAGCTTCAAGTCCCTTGCGGCACCGAAAAGTAATCCCGGCAACAAAACGCCGCAGTCTTTGAAAACTAGGACAGAATTGAAAAAAGCTGAAAAACTGATCCCGTTGAATGAAATTCTCAAGCCTGTCAAACACGTGCCTAAGATCGTGCTTCCCGTTCAGACACTCAAAACCGCGAAGAAAAAAATCAACACTGCGCCACCAATCAAAATGAAAAAGGTGGCTCAAAACCCAAAAATCCCAACGCCTCGTTTGCTGACAAAAAAGCTAGAGCGGAGCCCGGCGGTGAAGGTTGCTGAGGTCAAAAAGCCTGTAATTACAATAAAGACGGCGGTTCAAACTGCCAAAAAAACGGACATCAAACATCCTCCGAAGACGCCAAGTAAATCTGTCGCCAATAATCGGGGAACGCAGGTCTCGACCGTTATTCACAAAGCCCATTATCGGGATCGTACGCCGCCTATTTATCCGCGCCGAGCCTATGAACTTGGTCAGCAAGGGTTGGTGATGTTGCATGCGCTTGTGGCCGTGGATGGTCTTGCTAAAAAACTCAAAGTTGAGACCTCATCGGGGCATCGTATGCTTGACTTAGCCGCCCTTGCCGCTGTGAAAAAATGGGAATTTGAACCTCCTATTCGTAACGGACATAAGATTCAAAGTTGGGTCAGTGTTCCCGTTCGATTTGTCATCCAGTAATGAAAATCAAAAATGAAAGAGAGAGTTATGGACACCTCCTTAACAACCCTGAAAACACAGTATGAAACTTTAATAAACAATACTCCGGATATGCGGGCTCGCAATGCAGCAGAGGCCCTGAAAGTTTCAGAGGCTGAACTTGTTGCGTGTCAGATGGGAGCCAGGGCCACGCGGCTCATAAGCCAAGCAGAGGCTATTCTAAAAAAAATTGAGATGTTAGGGGAAGTTATGGCGCTGACCCGGAATGAGGCTTGCGTCCATGAACGAAAAGGGATTTATGAAAACCCACAATTCTTCACCCACGGGAAAATGCAGACCGGATTGTTTGTGAATCCTGACATTGATTTGCGCCTTTTCATGTCCCACTGGGTTCATATTTTTGCCCTTGTTGAGAAAACAAAGTCAGGCCCACGCAAAAGTCTGCAGTTTTTTGATAAATCTGGTGCCGCACTTCATAAAATCTATCTGACGAATAAATCCAATGAGGAAGCATTCGATACACTCGTTGCTGAGTTCCAGTCTGAAGATCAGGTGTCGGCCTTAGAAATAGAGGCGTATGCGCCAAAAGACGCCCCTCGATCAAATGATGATGTTGACTGGGCTGGTTTCAGAGAAACATGGGAAAATTTGAAGGACACCCATGATTTTTTCCCCATGCTGAGAAAGTTTGGTGTGGAAAGGGAACAGGGATTCCGCCAGGTGGGAAGTGATTTTGCCTATGAAGTTGACGATGACGCCGCCCGCAGAGTGATCGAACTTGCTCGGGACACAGGCTGCGAAATCATGGTGTTTACTGGCAATCGTGGCTGTATCCAGATCCATACCGGAGCTGTTAAGAAGCTTGTAGATCACGGGCCGTGGTTCAATATTCTGGATCCTAAATTTAATCTGCACTTGAACGAAGACATGATTGCCCGCATTTGGGTCACTCGTAAACCCACTGTGGACGGGCTGATCACGGCGGTTGAAATTTTTGATGACGCTGGGGAGATCATCGCCACCTTGTTCGGTAAGCGTAAACCCGGAGAGCCAGAACTCGAACTTTGGCGCGAAATAGTCAGTGAACTGCCAAGGAAGACTCTTTCCAATGCTGCCTGATATTTATCTTAAACTCGGGATTATGGGGCTTCCCCTGGTGGCTTGCTCCGTGCTTGCCACCATGGTCTGCCTGGAGCGTTTGATCTTCTTTCTTTTTGTTGATTTTAATGGGAGGAAGCTGACCCAAAAAGGACTTCAGATCCTGCGGCTTCATAAGCACAAGGACAAAGCTTTACGCGAAGAGATTGTCGCCGTCGCCATGGAAGAGGCTAAGCGCCCTTTTGGCCGAGGCCTATCCTTGCTTCGACTAATCGCTGCAATAAGCCCTATTTTGGGATTGCTTGGGACGATCCTCGGGATTATCGATGCTTTTCGGGTTATTGCAGCCTCCACAAACCCGGTGACGCCAAATATGATTGCTGACGGCTTATGGGAGGCGTTGCTGACCACAGCATTTGGTTTGATGATTGCCCTTCCCACTCTTATTCTCGCGAGTGGATTTATCGCGTGGCGCGGTATTATTCTTGAGCGCACCTCAACGAGACTAAACGCTTTTTCCCTGGAGATAGATCTGGATACTGCACGGCCTCAAATTGACGGCAATACGGGATCCTTGATTGCTGGTATTGAGGTGGTTCAGTGATCCAGCTCTCATCCGATCCGCTTGAGGGGCATGATGATGCGTCCCTATACCCGGATTTAACGACCCTTCTTGATATTCTGTTTATATTGTTGGTGTTCTTCATATTAACGGCAGGAGTTGCGTATCGGTCTCTGGACTTGACGTTGCCCACCGCCGTATCAGATGAACTTTCTTCGTCTGAAACAATGAACCAATTTATGCTGGAAATTCGCGCAGAAGGGTATGCGCTGGACGGAAAATACTTTGCTGCGTTGGATGCCCTCAAATTCGCAATTAAAAAAGCGGTTACTGAACAACCCAACTATAAATTTGTTGTGGCTGGCGATAAAAGTGTTTCGCTTGAGCGCTTTCTAGGCCTCCTGACTTATTTGCAATCCCGAGGCATTGAAACCGCCAATATCCTTATGAAAAAAGAGTCCTCCTCATGAGAAAACTCCTCCTCATTGCCTTTCTTTTGTCCAGCCCGTTTGTCCAGGCGGCAGAAGTGCCAACCCGAATAGTCTCGGTTGGCGGTGCCCTGACCGAAATGCTTTATGCGCTCGGTGAAAGCGCGCGAATTGTCGGTGCGGATACCACGAGTTATTACCCCCTCGCTGCAAAAGAGCTTCCCAAGGTTGGGTATCAGCGGAACCTCTCCGCTGAGGGTATACTCTCCTTGAAACCGGATCTCCTCCTCATCAATGAGG
>JAESPT010000060.1 GCA_016765515.1 Sneathiella sp.
ATTACGCACAAGTTGCGTGAGATCATGGCTGCAACGGACAATGTTTCCGTCATGCGCCGCGGCGAGATGGTTGCCCATGTGGCAACTGCGGACACCAGTCGCGAACAACTGGCAGAATTGATGGTGGGTCGGTCCGTCCTGCTTCGCGTTGAAAAAGAACCCGCAAAACCGGGCGCCGCTCTAATGGAAATTCGCGGTCTGAGTTATCTCGATGATGATGGTGTGGCTCGACTAAAGGACGTTAATCTCACCCTTCGCGCTGGCGAAATTCTGGGTATCGCCGGTGTTTCCGGTAACGGCCAGTCCGAGTTGTTGGAGGTGCTTGGTGGTATAGAAAAACCAACGTCTGGCAGCATCCGTTATAAAGGTAACGAACTCGTCGGAAGCAAAGATTTTTCTGCACAGGGATTACGAAAAATGGGTCTGGGGCATGTGCCCGAAGATCGGCATCGGGCCGGACTTGTGCTCTCTTTCAGTGCGAACGAGAATATCATTCTCGGGTACCATGGTTCTGAGGATTATAATAAAGGAACGACCCTTGATGCCGCGGCCATGGTCGAAACATGTGACCGGTATATTAAGAAATTTGACGTGCGGCCTCCAGATCCTCTCCTGAAGGCTTCAGGATTTTCCGGCGGCAATCAACAGAAATTGGTTCTGGCGCGCGAGATGGAGCAAAATCCCGACGTTCTATTGGTGGGACAACCGACCCGGGGCGTTGATATCGGTGCCATTGAATTTATCCACAAACAACTCATAAAAATGCGGGATGAAGGCAAGGCCATACTCGTCGTATCCGTTGAAATTGACGAAGTAATGTCCCTTTGTGACAGGATTGCTGTGATGTTTGACGGTGCAATTGTCGGTGAAATTGATGCGAAAGATGCAACTGAACAAAAACTTGGCTTGATGATGGCTGGTATCAATGATGATGGAAAAGACGCTGTCGGCAGCGTAAAAGAGGCTGTTGTCTGATGGCAGAAACTAAAGTAAAATTTGGCGCACCTGCAAAGGTTCCAGCCTGGGTTGATCTGGGTTTAATCCCGTTTGTGAACCTGTTGGCAGCCCTCTTTATTGCTGGCCTGGTGATCCTAATTGTCGGTGATAATCCGATAAAGGCTCTCGAAGTCCTGATATATGGTGCTTTCGGTTACCCCGAAGCGATTGGCTATACCCTGTACTATACCACCAACTTTATTTTTACCGGTCTTGCCGTCGCCATAGCCTTTCACTGCGGTCTCTTCAATATTGGGGTAGAAGGACAAGCTTTTATTAGCGGTCTCGGTGTCGGCCTGGTCGCCCTCTATATGGATTTCCTGCCGTTTTGGGCGGTTATTCCGATGGCCATTATTTCTGCCGCCATATTTGGTGCAGGTTGGGCCTATATCCCAGCATATCTGCAGGCATAACGGGGCAGCCATATCGTCATCACCACCATTATGTTTAATTTCATCGCCTTTTCTATAATGAATTACATGCTGGTTGAAGTCATTATTAACCCAGATGGTGGTGGTTCACCGGAATCTCGTGAATTTGCAGAACATACTTGGCTGGCCATCGCCCCAGTATTCACCGGCATGGCGGACAGCCCGCTGAATTTTAGCTTTATCATCGCCTTGGCATTGAGTTTTGCGTTTTACTATCTTGTCTGGAAAACACGCTGGGGCTACGAAATTCGCGTGGTTGGGCAGAATGAAACCGCGGCCAATTATGCCGGTATATCGCCTTCAAAAAACATTATCCTGGCCATGTTAATTTCTGGCGGCCTTGCCGGATTTGTTGCCGTCAACGAACTGTTGGGTGTTCAGCATCGGGTGATCATGGAGTTTTCCGGTGGTTATGGATTTGTCGGGATTGCTGTCGCGCTCATGGGACGCAATCACCCAATTGGCATTTTTGTCGCCGCGCTTCTTTTTGGGGCCATCTACCAGGGCGGTACAGAGTTGTCTTTTGAAATGCATTCCATAAACAAGGAAATGGTCATCGTCATTCAAGGGTTGATCATCCTGTTCTCAGGCGCCCTTGAAAATATGTTCCGGCCTAGAATCGAAAGTTTCTTCAAACGCCGATCCAGCACAACAGTGGTGGAGACGTAGTTATGGAAACTTTTGAGCTCACCGTCCTCCTTTTCGACGCCACATTTCGCGTAGCAACCCCGTTGGTCCTTGCAGCGTTGGCGGGCATGTTCTCGGAACGCGCTGGCGTCGTAGATATTGGCCTTGAAGGAAAAATGCTGGGCGCTGCTTTTGCCGCGGCGGCGATGGCAACCGTCTCTGGATCAGCCTGGCTTGGTTTGGCCGCTGGTATTGTGACGTCCTTTTCACTTTCCATGCTGCATGCTTATGCCTGTGTTACTCACAAAGGTAATCAGGTTGTCTCCGGTATGGCGATCAATATCGTTGTTGCAGGTTTGACACCCACACTTGGATTTGCCTGGTTTAAACTAGGCGGACGGACCCCATCTTTGGTAGGGGATGAGCGTTTCACCGGAATTACTTTGCCCTTTGCAGAAGCCCTGCGCGATGTTCCAATTGTTGGCTTTATCTACGCGGAACTCATTTCAGGCCATAATATTATTGTTTATATGGCAGCAGCGGCCGTCCCTATTGTTGCCTACATCCTATATCGAACACGGTTTGGACTCAGAATTCGAGCCGTTGGAGAAAACCCCCATGCTGTCGACACAGCTGGAATTGCTGTTGACTGGATGCGCTATAAAGCGCTGATGATGACCGGACTACTATGTGGTATTGCCGGATCTTATCTCTCGACTGCCCACGGTGCCGGTTTTATCCGGGATATGACTGCAGGCAAAGGGTATTTGGCCCTCGCGGCATTGATTTTCGGGAAATGGAAGCCATTGCCAACCTTATTTGCCTGTCTACTGTTCGCATTCACAGATGCGTTGCAGGCGCGTTTGCAAGGCGTTGATTTACCGATTATCGGTGTGATACCTGTGCAATTTATTCAAGCACTACCCTATATACTTACTGTCTTGTTGCTTGCCGGATTTGTCGGAAAGGCACATCCACCCAAAGCGATTGGCGTACCATACATCAAGGAAAGATAATGGGACTTGATCCATACGTTGCTGCGGACTTTGTCAAGAACGCAGCACCAGGTTTTAGCCCGCGTGTCGGAATTATTTTAGGTTCCGGACTAGGCGGGCTTGCCGAAAAAATTGATACTGTAGCCAGTGTCGATTTCAAAGATATCCCGGATTTTCCGCAATCAACTGTGGAAGGTCATGCGGGCCGGTTAATCCTTGGGAGACTAGGTGGAATGCCGGTTGTCTGCATGCAAGGCCGTATCCATCTTTATGAAGGAGTTTCACCAGAAGATCTTGCTGTTCCAGTGCGTGTTCTCAAGCTCCTTGGGATTGATATCCTGCTAGTCACCAATGCCGCGGGCAGCTTTCATAAAGACGTTGGGCCCGGCCGTTTGATGCTGCTCAATGATCACATCAATTTTACGAGCAGAAATCCACTCGTCGGTGAAAATGATGAACGTTTTGGACCGCGCTTTTTCTCTATGGAAGACGCGTATGATCCGACGTTGAGAGAGCATTTAAAAGCCGTGGCCAAAGAACTCGAAATTGATTTGTCAGAAGGTGTCTATCTTCACTATCTGGGGCCAAATTTTGAAACGCCCGCTGAAATCAATGCGTTTCGTGTCCTTGGTGCCGATGCTGTTGGTATGTCCACCATCCCGGAGGTTCTTGTGGCCCGGCATTGCGGATTACGAGTTGCCGCGATTTCAAATATTACGAATTTGGTGGCAGGTCTCAGTGAGACCAAACTCAGTCACGAACAGACATTGGAATGCGCTCAACTTGCCGCGCAAGATCTCGAAAAACTGGTAACGGTATTCCTCAAAACATTAAAACGAGAGCTTCTCAAAGCTCACCTGAAGGAGGACGGCAATGGCGACAGTGAGTAAACTGGAACAACCCAACCATGGCCACGCACGAAATCAAGGACTGCCCTACAGCCTGGACGCCATTGAAGACACATATGTAAATTTGAGTGCCGTGGAGCGACGTGCCAGTACGTTGGGCGGAAGACGTACCGTTAAAAAGCAGCATCAGGCTGCCTGGTTGCTCAAAGCGATTTCCTGTATTGATCTCACCACATTAAATGGTGACGACACAGCTGGGCGCGTAAAACGTCTCTGTGCGAAAGCCCGCCAACCTGTACGGCCAGACCTTCTGAACGCGTTGGGTATGGGGGATCGTAAATTCTCAACCGGTGCCGTTTGCGTGTATCACACAATGGTGGAAACCGCTGTTGAAGCCTTGCAAGGAACTAATATCCCTGTCGCCGCCGTCTCTACTGGATTTCCAGCTGGTCTCAGTCCTTTCGATTTGCGTGTGAAGGAAATTGAAGCCTCTGTTGCTGCCGGGGCAGAAGAAATTGATATTGTTATTACCCGCGGACATGTCCTGACTGGAAACTGGAAAGCTCTTTATGATGAAATAAAAGCCTTCCGCGAAGCGTGCGGCGAGGCTCATTTAAAGACAATTCTCGGCACGGGTGAGCTGGTAACCCTTCGGAATGTGGTGAAAGCCAGCATGATTGCCATGATGGCAGGAGCTGATTTCATTAAAACCTCAACGGGGAAGGAAAGTGTCAACGCAACCCTTCCTGTCAGTCTGGTGATGATCCGGACCCTTCGGTCCTATGAAGAAATGACTGGCTTTAAAATCGGTTATAAACCGGCTGGCGGTATCAGTGCTGCCAAGGACATTCTTGGATTTCAATTCATGATGAAGGAAGAGCTCGGCAATGACTGGCTACAGCCCGATTTATTCAGAATAGGGGCATCGAGCCTGCTAGGTGATATTGAACGTCAACTAGAACATTTCATAACCGGAAGATATTCCGCTGATTTCCGCCATCCGATGGCATGAGGAATGAACATGAAGATCGCAGAAATTTTTGATACGATGGAATATGGTCCCGCTCCGGAAAGCAATGACATTGCGCTTGATTGGATAAAATCCCACGGAGGAAAATTCAAATTATTTGTAAATGGCGATTGGACGGAACCCAACACTCAAAACTGGTTCAAGACGATAAACCCAGCCAATTCGACAAGTCTTGCCCAGATTGCCGCCGCAGATGAAACAGACATAAATGCCGCCGTGACAGCTGCGCGAAAAGCGCAAAAAAGCTGGGACAAAATTGGTGGCCATGGCCGCGCCAGGTATCTTTATTCGTTAGCACGAGCAATTCAAAGAAACGCGCGTCTGCTTGCCGTGTTGGAAAGTATGGACAATGGCAAGCCTGTACGCGAGACCCGGGATATCGATATTCCGCTTGTTGTCC
>JAESPT010000061.1 GCA_016765515.1 Sneathiella sp.
CGCAGCAAGAAGGATCGATGGACCACCTTCTCTCCTTCCATTCCCTGTCAAAACGCTCCAGCGCAGCAGGCCTTCGCTCTGGCTTTGTTGTTGGCGATCCCGCACTTACCAAAGCTTTAAAGAATCTGCGAAATTTTGCCGGTGCCGCGTCTCCCCTTCCCGTTTGCGCAGCGTCTGCTGCCCTTTGGAGAGATGACGAACATGTAGCCTTAAATCGGTCACGATATCAGGCCAATATCGACATTGCGGAAAAAATATTTAAAGGCCGGTTTGAATTCTATCGTCCGGCAGGTGGGTTCTTTTTATGGCTGAATGTGGGGAATGGAGTGGAGGTCACAAAAAAACTTTGGACGGAGGCCGCTGTTCGCGTTTTGCCGGGTGAATATCTCAGCGTAACAGATAAAAATGGATATAATCCCGGTGCCGCCTATATCCGCGTTGCATTGGTCTTTGATCCGGAAATGACGGAAGAGGCTTTATCCAGGATGTCCGATAGCTTATAGAATAGGGTTATGAATTTTAAAGGTTCCGGAACAAAGTCTGTTTCCCTGTTACCCAGCGGTAGCACGGATTTTCTGTATCGCCGATTGATTGAGCTGTGCGGTATCGGTTTTCTCATTATTGCATTGCTGGGTACCGTTGCCCTCGTCTCCTTTTCACCGGATGATCCAAATTTCAATCACGCCACAGATAACCCGGCATCGAATTTACTGGGAAGTCCTGGTGCGCATTTTTCAGACCTTCTTCTGCAAACAATAGGATTTGGCTCAGTCGCGCTGATATTGGGACTGATTGCCTGGGCTTGGCGCATTACGTCCCACCGGGGCCTCCGTTGGGGTTGGATACATGTCGCCTTGATGCCCTTTGGAATCATTTTTGCCGCTGCAACTGTTACCGTATTTCCAACGGCAGATAGCTGGCCGCTGAATGCCGGTTATGGTGGCATCGTCGGAGAAACCATTTTCAATGGCATACTGGTAATCGGTCAAAAAATCGGCGTTACTATTCCGTCAATCCTCCTGGCATCTGTTTTGGGAGCTCTTTCCCTTATTCTGCTCGTCCTCAGCTATGCCCTGCCCTTGCAGGAATGGGTAACGATAGGACGTGGTATTCTTAAAGGGGGTCGGGCTGTGACCCAACTCCCTGGATATTTGAAAGGCATGAGATCTTCTTCTGATACGGAAGAGGAGGATGAATTGATCCTCGGAGCGACAGCAGATTCAGAACAAGCAAAAACCCCAAAAAAACGAGCTCGGAAAAAGAAGAAAGATCCAAAGGCGGAAACCCAAATTCACCATACTGAGCCAAAAATTGATACGCGCAGAACAGAAGTCAAAACAGGCAAACGGGTCGCGGCGGAAAAACAGGCTGCACTCGACCTGGGCCCGTCCGATATATATCAGCTCCCCCCCTTAAGCCTTCTATCTCTCCCGGATAGCAAAGTAACCGCTAAACCGATCAGTGAAGAGGCTCTTCAGAATAATGCCCGCATGTTGGAAGGCGTCCTGGATGATTACGGCATAAAAGGGGAAATCAGCAGAGTTCGGCCCGGACCTGTGGTTACCCTATATGAGTTGGAGCCGGCACCCGGCCTTAAAAGCTCCCGTGTTATTGGATTGGCCGATGATATTGCCCGCTCCATGAGCGCTATATCCACGCGTATCGCGGTAATTCCTGGCCGAAATGCCATCGGTATTGAACTCCCCAATCAGCGACGGGAGACTGTTTTTCTTCGTGAGCTCCTTTCCACAGCGACCTATGAGAGCACCAGCACCAAACTAACCCTTGCCCTGGGAAAGGATATTGGCGGTGATCCTGTGGTTGTCGATCTTGCCCGGATGCCACATCTCCTGATTGCCGGTACAACAGGCTCCGGTAAATCCGTTGCCGTCAACACGATGATCCTGAGTTTGCTGTACAAGTTACCCCCCGAAGAATGTCGGTTCATCATGATTGATCCGAAAATGCTGGAACTCTCAGTCTATGACGGAATTCCGCACCTTTTGGCACCTGTCGTTACGGAGCCTGGCAAGGCTGTTGTTGCCCTGAAATGGGCCGTGAAAGAAATGGAAAACCGCTATCGCAAAATGGCGGAACTGGGCGTTCGAAATATCGATGGCTATAACCAACGTATTCGCGAGGCCAAAAAACGCGGAGAGGAACTGAAAAGAACAGTTCAAACAGGCTTTGATGCCACCACAGGGGAGCCGATATTCGAAGAAAGAGCTCTGGATACCGACCCCCTTCCCATGATTGTCATCATCGTTGATGAAATGGCTGATTTGATGTTGGTTGCCGGTAAGGATATTGAAGGAGCGGTACAGCGGTTGGCTCAAATGGCGCGTGCTGCTGGCCTTCACGTGGTTATGGCCACCCAACGCCCGTCCGTCGATGTGATTACAGGAACGATCAAGGCGAACTTCCCGACCCGGATCAGTTTCCAGGTTACGTCAAAAATCGATAGTCGCACAATCCTTGGTGAACAGGGTGCAGAACAGCTGTTGGGCCAGGGTGATATGTTATACATGCCGGGTGCCGGACGTGTTCAGCGTGTTCACGGCCCCTTTGTGTCCGATGAAGAAGTGGAAGAAGTCGTCAAATTCCTGAAATCCCAGGGCAAGCCCAATTATATGGAAGAGGTAACCGAAGAACAGGAAAGCGAATTTGACGGCCTGGGCGGTAATTCAGGGGGAAAACCTACCGGTGATGAACTTTATGACCGTGCTGTTGAACTTGTTTGCCGAGAGAGAAAAGCATCAACCAGCTTTGTGCAGCGTCATTTACAAATCGGCTATAATCGAGCGGCCCGGATCATTGACCAGATGGAAAAAGAAGGGGTTATCGGGTCTGCTAATCATGTGGGCAAAAGAGAAGTACTTGCGCGCGACATTGAAGATCGATTTAATTAGACGTGCCTCTTTTTCACCCAAATTCTCTGGCAATAATATCATCTAAGACTATATATCGATTGCAATAAACCTTTGTGTGACCTTGGAATTAAAACATGCGGTACATACTATTTTTTCTGGCAACCTTGTCGGTATCCAGCATTCTACCCAATACAACGATCGGTCAAACATCGATACTGTCAATGAGTGATAAAGCAGATGTGGCACGGGTTGAAAACTATCTGAATAATATTACCACATTGAAGGCACGGTTCCTCCAGATTAATGCCGAGGGCCAAATTGCGGAAGGGAATGTTTTCATGCGCAGGCCTGGCCGGGCACGCTTTGAATATGAACCCCCAGCGCAAATTCTGGTGGTCGCGGACGGAACATGGTTGATTTTTCATGACAAGGAATTAGACGAAACTACGAGACTGCCGCTCTACTCGACCCCCATCAGTGTTCTTCTAAAAAAAGATGTCCAGTTGAACGGGGATGTAACCGTTGTTTCGGTGGAAAAAGAAGCCAATACATTACGTGTCAATATTATAGATACGGATGAACCGGAAGAAGGGGGCATTACTCTCGTCTTTAGTGACAGACCGTTTAAACTTCGAAAATGGCTGATAACCGATGCACAAGGAAACACAACCAGTATAACAATCAGCGATGTAGAGCGAGATATGTGGATTAAACCCGAGCTCTTTAATCTGTTCGACCCCAACTATGACTGAATGTGTCCTCTGAACGCTTTTCGTGGACGCCTAAGCGTGATAGAACATGCGCTCAACACTATAGGTAGCCCCATTCATGCATGATGAAGACGACATTTTCGATGAAGACAGCACTTTCGATGAAGATAATGTGGATCTTGAAAAGTTTCCAACATTAACATCTGTCGCCCGCTTTAATAAACTTCTGATATCCGTTGACTGGTTCCGCTCTGTTGGCCTTTCCCTGGGTTCAGGAACACGGGATACAGCCCACGCCTATATGGAAAATCTGGGCTTTCCAAATGCTTCCGTCGCTTTGATCGAAAATTGGGAAGAAGCAGCCTATGCTGCGGCAACGCCGGACTGGAACAGCGAATGGTGGGAGGCAGAAGAACAACTGCGCACCGGGCTCACCTCCCAGGCGTTGGAATTGATGAGCGAAGAAGATCTCACCATGGCGCTTACGCATATTTCTGCGACCGCCTCTCCGCAAATTCAAAATGCAGTTGAAAGTCTTGCGGAAGAGCAAGGTATAGAAGACGAAGAGCTCATTCGGGCTGCCATCGGTTCGGCAATTCAAACCTGTCATCAAGCCGCCCTCGTATTGGCGGCCGGTGAAGAAGATACCCACCCCTTTGCCCTTAAATACAAACTTTTTGAAATGGGTCGTTGGCCGATTGCCATAACCGGTAACAGTTTCAATTTATTCTAGCTCAATAACAAACCGGAATTAAAAAAATGCGCCTTGTGACCTGGAATATCAATTCTGTACGTGCCCGCCTCCAAAATGTAGACCATTTTGTCGAAACCCATAACCCGGATGTCCTGTGTTTCCAGGAAACAAAAGTGACGGACAATGAGTTTCCCTTAAAGAACTTCACGGAACTTGGGTTTGAACATCAAGCAATCGCCGGACAGAAAAGCTATAATGGTGTTGCCATCTTTTCCAAAATTCCATTCACTCAAACCGAAACACCTCTTTGGTGCGGCAAAGATGACAAACGGCACATCTCGGTCCAGTTTGACAATGGCACGGAACTTCACAATTTCTATGTGCCTGCTGGGGGGGATGTGCCCGATCCTGAACAAAATGAAAAATTTGCCCACAAACTCTCCTTCATGCAGGAAATGACTGCTTGGTTTAAGGAGCGTAAATCAGCGGATAACAAATTAATTCTGGTTGGCGATTTGAATGTAGCCCCCTTAGAGAATGATGTCTGGAGCCATAAGCAATTGCTTAAGATTGTCAGTCATACACCCATTGAAGTTGAACATCTTGATGCGGTAATGGCCTCTCACGACTGGATAGACGCTATGCGCCACTTTGTTCCCGATACAGAGCGTTTATACAGCTGGTGGAGTTATCGCTCTCGGGATTGGAAGAAAGCCAATAA
>JAESPT010000062.1 GCA_016765515.1 Sneathiella sp.
CGATCGCAATGATTTTGAAGCCTGCTGGCCGGCACTTCGCCGTGCCTTCGGGGTTGCGCGTCCTGCAGCGATGATGATTGAAGCTGGCCTTATTGATCCAGCGATGAAAATTGAAATTGAAGTCACAGCACTCAGATAGTTTCTAAGTAAGCGCGGCCAAGAAATCGGGCAGTTCACCAATATGGGTGAGCTGTTTTAACTGCGGATGATTTTCTGGCAGATCGGCTTTTTCATGCGCCCATGTCAACGCATAGGGAATATAGACGCCCCAGGATCCGGCGTTTATTGCCGGTAAAATATCAGATTTGAGAGAGTTGCCGATCATCATGCTTCTCGCAGGTCCGTCGCCAAATTGATCAAAAATTCGCTGGTATGTCTCTGTAGTCTTTTCGCTGACAATTTCAATCGCGTCGAAGTAATCTCCCAGCCCGGATTGCGCCAGTTTTCTTTCCTGATCAAACAGGTCTCCTTTGGTAATCACAACCAACCTGTACTGACCGGACAGTTTTTTGAGAGTGGTTTCAACATGGGGCAAAGGTTCCACCGGATGGTCATGCATTTCACGACCAGCGTTTAATATCTCCTGAATAACGGTTGCCGGGATCTGCCCACCTGTCGCTTCGATTGCAGTTTCCACCATGGAAAGAGTGAAGCCCTTTATGCCATAGCCGTAATAGCGAAGGTTTTTCTTTTCCATTGCAAGAAGGCTATCTGACAGTTCTTCCGGCTTTGTGTGATCTGCTAGAAGATCGCGAAATCGCTTTTCCGTCAGATGGAAAATATGTTCATTTTCCCAAAGGGTATCATCAGCATCAAAGGCAAGTGTAGATAAAGACATAAGGTGCACCATAGGTGTCGCAGGAATAAGGACAGTAGAAAATTGAACGAAGCTTTGTCAAATAATACGCGTTAGAAAAATTCATTTGTACTTGTATGAATTCTCGTCGAGTAATGGGGCATGGTAAAAAACATGTCAGATAATGCGCGTGGTGCGTTCTTTATGGCCGTCTGTATGGCGGCCTTTGGTATTAATGACGCTTTGATGAAATTGGCGTCAGAACATTTCAGCCTGATTCAAGCTATGTTTGTTCGGTCAATATTTACAACGCTGTTGCTTGGTGGTTTCGCCTGGCATAAGAAAGCATTGTTTATAGCGGTTCCGAAAAAAGACAGAAAACTCATTTTTTTTCGGATCGTGGGGGAAATACTGGGGTCGTTTCTGTTTCTGACGGCTATTTTTAATATGCCGCTTGCCAATGCGACCGCTATTCTTCAATCAATGCCATTGGCCGTTACACTGGGCGGCGCGGTCTTTCTAGGTGAAGCTGTTGGTTGGCGGCGATATTTGGCAGTTTTAATTGGTTTTTCTGCCGTGATGATAATTGTCCGGCCCGGCACAGAAGGATTTAATACGTATTCTTTTTTCGCTCTTGCTGCCGTTGCACTGCTTGTCTTGCGGGATTTATCGACGCGGCGAATTTCATCGCAAATACCTTCTTCCTTTGTCTCGTTCCTATCTTCGGCAGCAATAATGCTGACAACAGGATTCCTGCTTCCTTTTACCGACTGGGTGCCCCTCAGTGTCGAAAATACATCCCTCCTTTTCGCGGCTTCTCTCTTTGTTATATTTGGCTATGTCTTTAGCGTATCTGCTATGCGAATAGGAGAAATTGGGTTCGTATCCCCCTTCCGCTACACGATTTTGTTGTGGTCAATTGTCTTGGGTGTTTTGGTTTTTGGCGATATTCCAGATTTCTGGACGATTGTTGGAAGCGCGCTCGTTGTCGTGACCGGCATCTATACTTTTTACAGGGAGCAGAAAATGGCACACAGATAACAGCCATAGCTCTCTTTTATTATCTAGAAGTATGTGCAAGATTATCGGTTGATAAAACTAAGCAATTTCGAGTTTTTGAGAAAGTTCCTCCCACCATTCTATTGTTTCTCGAGCAACCTCCTCCAGGGTTTGGTTGAGGTGTTTGACAGCTTCCAGATCGTCTGCTTTTTCTTCTATTGTTGCGGCCAGATACATAATCTTAATGGCACCAACCGACCCACAAGAGCTTTTGATTGAATGGGCCGCTCGCCGAATGGTCTCTGTATCCGCGGCTTCGATACCATCTCTGATTTCTGCCGCCAGAGTGTTCAAATTATCCGGTGCATTCCTCAGTATTTTCAAAGCAACAGTATCACTCAATGCGTCAAATAGGGCTGTAACAACACTTTCATCACCAATCGGACCAAACGATTGTAATTCCGGAGAAAGAGTCTGGATTGTTTCAATTTTTCCTACTTCCGGGACCTTGGAAACTTCAGTTACAGAAGAAGCCTTTTCATTGTCCCCGTTTACTTTCTGGTCATCGACATTTTCTACTGGAGAGGTTTCTGTCTGTTTGGGGAGCCACTTATTGAGTGCTTCCTTTATATGCTCTGGATTAATCGGCTTAGAAACATAGTCATTCATGCCCGCATCCAAACATCTCTGCTTATCTTCTTTCAATGCGTTGGCTGTTAGGGCAACTATTGGAATCTCCGGGTTTTTTACACGAGAGTCTGTGCTCCTCACTATACGTGTTGCTTCGAAACCGTCCATTTCCGGCATTTGACAGTCCATAAAAACGATATCATAGGAAAGCTCTTTCAAGGCAATCAGAGCTTCTAAGCCATTTGCTGCTAAATCCACGTGCAGGCCATGGTTTTGCAGTATTCCCTTTATTACCATTTGATTGATGGGATTATCTTCCACGGCAAGAACTCTGGCACGAAATTGCTGATATTCATGCAGCATATGTTTTGTGATCATCGTTTTAATGCCACCATTATCTTTTTTTCCAGCGAGAAAGAGGAGGCAATTGTATAAATCAGATTGTTGAATTGGTTTTGGCAAATAGGCACTGAAGCCTTTTCTTTCTGCAGCTCCAGCGTCTCCTTTTTGCGATTGAGACGACATCAGAACTAAATTGATCTCTGAGATCTGATCATCTGAAATGAGCTTTCCCGCTAATTCCATGCCGTCCATACCTGGCATTTGCATGTCAATAATTGCTGTTGTGAAAGGTTTTCCGATGGAGGTTTCTTGCATGGCAATTCGCATTGCATGGGGACCATTGCGCGCAGAATAAAACTCGAGTCCCCATGCAGAACAGAGAGCCTGAAGCAGTTCCCGATTGGTTTCATTATCATCAACAATCAGAATTTTTTCGTTGCGTATATTTCCAGTTTCATAGCGCGGTGCCTCACTGGCTGAATTCTTTAGGATAACCGTGAACCAGAAGGTGGATCCTTTTCCGAGCTCACTTGTAATTCCAACTTCTCCTCCCATAAGTTCTGTCAAATGCTTAACGATCGATAATCCGAGGCCGGTGCCTCCAAACTCTCTCGTTGTTGAGCCATCCGCTTGAGTGAATTTTTCAAAAAGACGGGACTGAAGATTGCTTGGCACTCCGATACCTGTATCTGCAACCTCGAACCGGAGACAGGAATGATTATTGGGTAAAGGCTCGTTGAAGACGGATACAGTGATTTCACCCTGCTCAGTGAATTTAATCGCGTTTCCAACAAGATTTGTGAGTATCTGCCGAATTCTACCTGGATCACCAATAAAGAAATTTGATGGTACAGGAGTCGCTGGACATATAAATTCCAGATTTTTGTTGGACGCCTGATATGAAGTGGAATTGGCAAAGTCTTTGATCAACGCGGATAAATTAAAATCGAGTAGCTCCAGTTCCAATTTACCGGCTTCAATTTTGGAAAAATCAAGAATATCGTTGAGGATCACCAAGAGTGATTCTGCGCTATGCCGAATAGTATTGGCATTATTTCGTTGGTCGTCGTTAAGCGGTGTATCCAAAAGCAAATTGGTCATACCAATCACACCGTTCATAGGGGTGCGAATTTCATGGCTCATATTTGCCAGAAATTCTGATTTTAACTTGGTTGCGGCTTCTGCCTCATTTTTCGCTTTCATTAAAGCGTTTCGAGTGTCCTCCAGTTTGATATGTGCCTGAACAGAGTCCATCAGCAGGCCAACGAGGGGGATACCATATGCAATTATTTTCAGATAATGGGCAATATTGAAGTGGTTGTCGAACAAACTGGACGAGCCGAATGCCATGTGGGCTTCCAAGATGGCATTTGGCATCAATGTTATCAGAAGACTTGATGTGAAAAGGGAGGGCCGCCTTTTGTGGAGCTTCCAAAAAAGAGGAGCCGCGATAAAATAAAGAACTAAGGGGACAACATCATAGGGTCTCGTGATGATCGCGTCAGGAAACTGTGTGGTCGGCAGAGTACTACTGATGGCGGAAAAATGTACCAATGTGTAGGCAATACCCACGAAAACGGCGCTAATTAACAGCACAAAGGGAAGCTCGTTTTTCTTTTTTGAGTTTGTTTTCCTATAAATAGTCAGGATGAGAGCGGCACCCGTTATCAGGATAAGCACGCTGAACATTCGGGAAAGTGCCCAGGTGAAGGGAATTAGCTTGGCGTTATCGGCGACTGCATCAATAAGCCGGGTGGCTGCTAATGTGTGAAAAGCGTCGGTTAAGCCTGCTGATAACAACGCGACGCCGATGATCGGGACTGTTATGTCATTATTTATTCGGTAATGGGCGAATGGCAGAAGTGCTGTAATAATAGCAATAGTGACTGAACTCCATTCAAGGAGCGCATGCTGAAGACCTCCGGCAAGTGCCTGGAACATTTTGTCTGCCACAATCGCCTTGGACAGCTCCTGTTGTGCCAGTTCTTGAATGTTGAAAGTTGTGCTTTGGGAGGCAAAATCGACGCCGGACAGGGTTAGAATTATTGGCCCCAGACACAGAATTAGAGTTGCAGCAATAAAGAGCCAGTATTCAGGAAGGATAGGTTTTTCAATCGGCGAATATTTCATGAAAAACACTCCGGGCAAAAGCAGGCGTACTGAGGTCGGTCACAGGCGCAGGAAGGGGGAGAAATTTTTAAAGTTGAAGGAAATGCGATTATACTGATTTGGAATAGCCTTCGCACAGTGTTCTCCTGTGTACCAAACATGGTTGGAGTCGCCGTTTAAAGGTGAATACTGGGCAACTCGATAGACCTGAAGACTATTCTTTTAGTATTAATAAAAGCTAAATTAATTAATACTAAATAACTAAAAACCCTCAAAGGTCTATGCCATAAAGGACTGACTATGGGCTTTGAGCAGATAAGATCCTCTTGATAATTATACTATATTCTGCGTGATCATCCGGGTTGTTGTTAACAGATTGAGCTGCATCTGCAACTGTATCCGGCAAGGCGACGTTGCGCCTAACTTCAATAAGATCACTTGTAAACGCGGCTGAATGTTCCGGATGCGGCTGCAGTGAAACACAGTTAGGAGAATATTGAAGTCCGGCAAATTCACAGAATTCTGACGTATGGGTGACTGTCGCACTCGGTGGACATTTGATCACTTGATCTTGATGAAAAGCGCGTATTCGAATGACACGCCCGGACTTCAGGTCTTTATATTCTTGTAGTCCAACGCCCCAGCCTTTCGGGGATTTTTTCACAGTTCCGCCCAGTGCCTGGGCCATAATTTGGTGGCCGAAACAAATACCAACAGTGGGTATTCGTGCGGCAACAAGTTTACGGATGAAGTCTTCAAGGGGAGGAATCCAGTCATGTGTCTCATAGGCACCATGTTTAGACCCAGTGATTATCCAGCCGTCACATTCTGAGGGGGCTTCCGGAAACACGCCCTCAACAACGGGGTAGGTTACATATTCGAAAGCATCCTGTCCCAACATGTCCTGAAACATATCAGGATATTCGCCGTGGATTTCAGCCAAGGGAGCGCCAACGATCCCGGTTTGCAAGATGCCAATTCTATTCAACGATATACTCTTCATTACGATACGTGTTTTGCCCCAACAGGGTTTAATCTTTCAACATTGACCGCACAATATTTTACTTCAGCAATTTTGCCAATTGGATCAAGAGCATCATTCGTTAAAATATTGGCGGAGGCTTCTGCATAACAGAATGGAATGAAAATCATCCCTTTTTGTATTGCCCCATCAGAGCGCACACGGATATTAATTTGGCCTCTGCGTGATCTGACGGATACTAGGTCACCCGGCATAATATTGAGTTCCTCCAGCATCGCGGGCGGCATATGAACAATGGGTTCCGGCTCAACAGCATCCAGCACGCTGGAACGGCGTGTCATGGAGCCGGTATGCCAGTGCTCTAAAATTCTACCTGTCGTTAGAACAATAGGGAACTGACTATCTGGAATTTCATCGGGAGCAACCAAACTGGCGGGAACAAATTTTCCGCGGCTGGATAATGTTGGGAAACCATCGTCAAAAATTATGGATTTTCCAGTATCCTCAGAGGTAGAGCAAGGGTATGTAATTGCCTCTTCCTCTTCAAGGCGCTCCCAGCTCATCCCTTTGATGCTTGGCATTATGTCCGTCAGTTCGCTGAAGACTTCCTTTGGGTGATTGTATTTCCAGTCCAAACCCATTCGTTTGGCAATTTCCTGAATGATCCAGAGATCTTGTCGGGCATCCCCTGGCAGAGGAACGGCGGTACGGCCTAACTGAACTTGTCTGTTCGTATTGGTAACAGTGCCGTCTTTCTCAGGCCAGGCGGATGCAGGCAAAACCACATCCGCATAAGCGGCAGTTTCTGTCAAAAATAAGTCCTGGACCACAAGAATGTCTAACATAGACAATGCTTCGCGCGCGTGGGTGACATTCGGATCTGACATGGCAGGGTTTTCTCCCATGATATACATACCCCGAATATCACCATCGTGAACTGCCTCTGTGATTTCAACGACTGTTAAACCGCGATTAGGGTCCAGTTTGGTGTCCCAAAGGTCTTCGAACCGCCGACGGACATCTGGATCTTCAACAGGTTGATAGTCTGGATAAAACATGGGAATAAGGGCGACATCTGACGCCCCTTGTACGTTATTTTGCCCACGAAGAGGGTGCAATCCAGTGCCGGGCCGCCCAATTTGACCTGTCATCAGGGAAAGAGAAATCAGACATCTGGCATTGTCTGTTCCATGCACATGCTGGCTTATTCCCATGCCCCAGAAAATAATCGCAGACTTTGCTGTTGCATAAAGGCGGGCTACTTCTCGAATTGTATCCGGCGCAATGCCTGTTTTCGTCTCCATAGCTTCTGGGGAAAATCCTTTCAGATGTTCCTTTAGCTCAGCATAATTTTCTGTTCTTTTTTCGATATAATCCTTATCCGTCAGGCCTTCTTCATCGATGACATGCATGATGGAATTGAGAAGGGCCACATCAGATCCAGGTTTTTCCTGCAACAGATATGTCGCGTGTCTTGCAAGAGACTGTCCGCGCGGATCAATAATGACTAATTTTGCACCTTTCTTTACGGCATTTTTGAAAAAAGTGGCAGCAACAGGATGATTTATAGTCGGATTGGAACCAATAATAATAATGACATCCGAATTTTTCGCTTCGTTAAACGGGGCTGACACGGCACCCGATCCCACAGTTTCCAATAGGGCCGCAACAGAAGAGGCATGGCAAAGTCGCGTACAGTGATCCACATTATTGGTGCCAAAACCTGTTCGGACCAACTTCTGGAACAGATATGCTTCTTCATTTGATCCTTTTGCTGAGCCAAATCCGGCGAGAGCGCCGCCGCCTTTTTTTGCTTTCACAGCTTTAAGACCGTTTGCCGCAACATCCAACGCCTCTTCCCAAGTGGCTTCCCGGAAATGTGTATATGGATTGGCGGGATCCAAATCAGCTATATCTGTCTTGGAAACACCGTCCTTGCGGATCAAAGGTTTCGTCAGGCGCTGCGGATTATGGATGTAATCAAAGCCGAACCGTCCTTTAACACACAGTCGTTCCTGATTAGCCGGGCCGTCGCGCCCATCGACAGAGATGATTTTGTCGTTACGAATATTGAAAGTGAGTTGGCACCCCACGCCGCAAAAAGGGCAGACACTATCGACTTTACGATCAATTGTCTGATTTTCAGCTATCGGTTTTTCAAGCAACGCGCCGGTTGGGCAAGCCTGCACACATTCGCCGCAGGCAACGCACGTGCTGTTTCCCATAGGGTCGTCAAAATCGAATACGATTTTTGAATGGATACCGCGACCGGCCATGCCAATAACGTCATTTACTTGCACATCCTGGCAGGCCCGAACACAGAGGTTGCATTGAATGCAGGCGTCAAGATTAACCGCCATAGCTGGATGACTGAGATCCGCACAAGGCTTATCGTGAGATGGAAATCGGCTTTCAGAAAA